>JAQWRY010000012.1 GCA_029243485.1 Candidatus Binatia bacterium
AAGACAATGGCCCGTCGTAAGCGACAGAATCTACGCGCCGCGTAGGCGGGCAAACGTGCCGGAAGTGTCTCTTATAAATCGACCCCAAAGATCCCGACTCAGCTGACGACGTACAGCCAGGGGCTCATACCGCCCCTTGCGCAAAACCGGGGCAATAGGAAGAGTTGAAGGAATGATCGCCCGATGGACCGTATTCGCATTTTGCGCAATTTCCTTCCTTTTTGCTGCCCGCCAATCCTTCTCGCAGGACATCTCACCGCAGATGCGGAAAGACCTCGCCAGCTTGAAGGAGCTCTGCGATGACGATCTCCTCGCCCCAAGAGTTTGCGAGGAGAAACAGCGCGCCATCCTTGGTCTTTCCAGTGGAACTCCGGAAGCGCCCTCTGAATCATTGGGCCTTGGCTCGAGCGAGGCGGCAACGACACCAGATATCTTCGACGATCTGACCCCAAAGGAATACGATAGCCCGCGACTCGGCTATCATGTGTCGCTCCCCACGGGCTGGCGTGTCCTGGCGCGTGATCAACTTCGTGCGGGCATTGCCGACGTCCAGCAGCACCTGGCAAACAACCCAGCCGCTCGGGAAGCCTTCTCCAAGTTGGGCGAGCGCGCGCTGGCAAGCAACATCGAGATGTTCCAGAAGGACAATACGCAGGTTCAGGCCCAACCCTACCGTGGACGGCTGCCCGGCTCCTTCAGCGACCGCAGCGCACTTTGCAACGTCCTCACAGGGGGAGCAACGAGGATTCCGGGTCGAACGCTTTCGACCCATGAATGTCGTTTAGAGGACGTGGATGGCCAGCCGGCCATCTATTTGGAGCGAGACTCGTCGCTCACCCGAATGCGTAGCCTTCAATATTGGGTTCAGAATCCAAAGGGCGTCGTCGTGCAGTTCGTGAGTTCATGCATGAACCCCAGGCCCGAGCTCTGCCAGGAGAACTTCGAACTCTTCATGTCGAAGCTCACGTGGCAGAACGACGAATCCTAGCGGACCCAAAAAGTCTCAGGGACAACTGGGAATCGCGGCCAGAACCTCGCACTGCGTGGTCACACCCGCATTGTCGCACCTGTCGACACCAGGGCCGCCCTTTAGCTTGTCGAGCCCGCCCTGACCCGCAAGGCAATCATTGCCTGCATCCCCGCGAAGGATGTCGTTATCCGGTCCACCATTCAGGATGTCGTCGTCCGGTCCACCGATCAGACGATCGCGGTCACCGCCGCCGTCGAGTTGGTCGTTCCCGGAGCCCCCGTTCAGGCGGTCTCGGTCCGGCCCGCCATCGAGCACATCGTCACCGAGGCTCCCCTTGAGATTATCCTTGCCCGGCCCACCGCTCAGCGAGTCTGAACCGGCGCCACCATCCAAGCGGTCGTCGCCATCCTCTCCCTCGAGAACGTCGCGACCCGGTCCACCTTTCAGCCGGTCCTTGTCAGGGCCTCCGCGCAGCACGTCGTCGCCAAAGTCTCCCTGCATCGTATCCCGGCCAGGCCCTCCAATCAGAACGTCATTCGATTCGAAGAGCGTGCTCGCTGCTGCGTTTCCATCGCCCTGAAGGCTGTCATTACCCGCCCCCCCAGCGATGCAATCGTTTCCGGCCATCCCCTTGATGATGTCGCGCCCATCACCACCGATGATCACGTCTGAACCCGGGGTCCCAACAATCTTGTTCGTCTGGCCGTTCAACCCGACGCAGAGCTGATTCTCCACACCGTTGACCGTGCAACCACCCGTGGCGTCGGCCACGGTCGGATTGGCCGTCGGACACGACGCGGGCTGGTCGAGGCTGTCGCATAGCCCATCACCGTCAGCATCGACATTGTCCGGCCCAAAGCAGATGTCGGCGCTGTCACAGACGCCGTCATCGTCGGTATCTCCGGAATTGTCGGGGCACTTTACCGCACAGTCGGTGCCGTCCATGCCTCCCGGGCAAATGTCGTCGCTATTGCAAACACCATCGCCATCGCTGTCACCCGTGCCGTCAAGGCCGGTGCAGAGATCACACGCGTTCGGAACACCATCTCCATCGTCGTCGCTGTTATCGGTGGTGTCACACGCATCGCGGTCGTCACAGATGCCATCGCCATCGGAGTCGCCCACCGAGTCTTTTCCCAAGCACGCGTCGCAGTCGTTCGGAATACCATCGAAGTCGTCGTCGAGCGCATTGTCGCCATTGCAGTCGTCCGCTTTTTCGCAGGCAAATGGGAATTCGTCATCTCGCTCGATGCAATCGCAGTAACCGTCGCCGTCGGCATCGGCGCCATTATCGTCCCCAATGCAACTGTCGGCCGGCTGGCAATCTGCGATGCCGTCGTCGTCTTGGTCGCGCAGGTCGTTTTCCCCAGGACACACGTCGCAGGCATCCGGAATCTTGTCGTTGTCACTGTCCGGCGCCGTGATGTCGTTCACCCCGATACACGGATCGGCGAACGGATCTTTCGCCGGGTCGGCTCCGGGGATGTCGCAAAGGCCGTCGCCATCCGCGTCGATATTGTTGCCAACGAGGGCGTTCTTGTCCCCCAAGCAGACATCGCACGCGTCCGCGATACCATCGTCGTCCGCGTCTACGGAATCGTCCCCGGCCGGGCATACGTCCGCGATATCGCAGACACCGTCACCGTCGGTGTCCGCGTAATCTACGGCCGCGCAGGGGTCCGTCGCCTCGAGCTGATCGCAAACACCATCCGAATCCGAATCGGGGCCAATACCGAAGCAGGCATCCACGGCGTCGCAAAGGCCGTCGCCGTCGACGTCACCTCCCGGACCAAGGAGCGCGACCGGCACCGGAGCGATGAATCCTGGCGGACCAACCGTGTTCGTGTCGACATCGTCACCCCAGCACGCAGCCGTCATGTCACTCTTGATGCAGCAGGTATGCGTCATTCCGGCCGAAAGCTCGGTGCATTGAATACCCGGCGGCGGTGTGGACTGGCCCTGCGCGTCCCCGCCCCAGCATTCCACCTGACCACTGGCTGCTATCGCGCAGCTATGGGTGGAGCCCACCACGACCTGCGTGGCGACGAATCCTGGCGGGGGCGTCAACTGCCCAGACCCATCCGAGCCCCAACACTCCACCGCACTCGCGACCGACACCGCACAGCTGTGCGAATCGCCAGAGGCCAACTGCGTGAAGGTACCGGTGGGATGTTCGAGGACCGGCGGGATCCCGGTATTGAAGAGAAACGGTGAGCTTGGCGGGTTCGTCGGGTCAAAGCCGGCGCCCCAACAAGCAATTTCTCCGTTCGACTTGATCCCGCACGTGAAGCTCGCACCGACCGAGATCTGTGTGAAGAGCTCTCCTGCGGGCGGCGTTGATTGGAGGGCGCTGTCGTCGCCGAAGCAGGTCGGTACTCCGTTTGGGCGAATACCGCAGCCATGGATCGGCCCCAGACTGATTTGCTTGAAGGCGCCACCCGGAGGCCGAGCGATCAGGCCCGACCCCCAGCACTCGACCTCTCCCGTATCCGTGCGAATGCCACAGGTCGCCAACGACGAGCTGCTGAGCTGCGAATACATGGTAAGCGCCCCAAACGGAGGCGGGAGAGAGGGCGAGATCGCAGGATCGGATTCCAACGTGAAATCGGGATCCACGGTCGCACGCCAACATACCGCCAGGCGGTTCTTGTCTAGTGCGCAGTTGTGAATCGTGCCGGCAGAAATCGACATCTCATCGGAAGTGCGCGTCACCGGGCATTGACCTTTCGCGGTCCGAGGCGACGCCACTCCGGTTCCCATCACGATCGCGAATGCAATCACTGCGATGGCGGTGTTGCGCCTTATAAAGGAACTCTCCATCGTCGTGACCCGCTCCGGCACAGAAACGATCGCCTTTCTCACGGGCCTGTGTTCGCGATTCTCTCGTACGCACGACAAAAGTGCAGGTACGCATCGCGCAGCTGGCCGCCGGCGAGGAGCGAACTCCCCGTCATGAACGCATTGGACGCCTGCGTAAAGGCCAGAATGGTATTTGCGTCGTTCGTCAGCGCGTTGTTGTCCGTCATCGCGCTCTCGTACTGATCCAGTCGAACGCGCACGAGCTCTCGGACTTCCTCTGCACGCCCGCCGAATCGAACACCGCCGCCGACAGGGGTTTCGGGAGGGCGCGTTCCCAGAACGAGGCTCATGACCTTGTCACACTTCCCCAGCCTCTGTTCGAGATCGATTGCGATGATATGACGCGTATTTTCATAGGCCGCCTCGATTTCCGCGCCATCGACGGCTCCACCTTGATACTCACATTGCGCCAAGGCGATCGCTTCGGCCTCGGCGGCCAGCGCGGCACCCGCAAGTACGGCGTTACAAATCTCCTGGGCGAGAGGTACGCTCACCAGGCAAGTCGGTGGAATCGCCTTGTCACTCGGGAGCGCGTCGCAAATGAAGCTGCCCGCGCCGATGTAGGCGAACGCCTCTGCGGCAACCGTCAGGGGCGCCTCGAAGAATGACTCGCAGCGCTCATCGTTCTTCTGGCTATCTTGATCGTTGTCCACCCGCGCGGGCTCGATCGTCGCCGTGAAAGCAGAGTAGTCGTTTCCCGAAGCGTACCCCGGGACGTAGCCGATATCGCTCTCCTCGGAAATGTAATGGCTTTGTGGTTTTGCCGGATCGTTGTTCTCGAGCAGCGCATGCGCTCGCTCGGGGGCAAGCCATGCAGAGGCAGCAACGAACACAGCCAGAAACGCCGATCGCGTGGGGAGAAAGCTCATCGGACTCACCCCTCTCAAGATGCCGGCACCGGGGCCGGCAAAGTTCCAAAGAAGCCCACGAGCGTCTTGTAGGCGTCGCAATAGCGCTTGTAGGCAGACCTGTAGTTTTTGGCCGCGAGTTGGTTGTTCCCCGCGCTCAGCTCATCTTGCGCATCCTCGACCTCGGAAGCGAATCCGCCTGCGTCCGCTGCCTGTCGAATTCGCACCTGGACGAGATCTCGAACCTGCTCCGCGCGCCCTCCGAAGGCCTCCGGTAGATAGAGCCCCACGACTTGTCGGCAATCGTCGAGGAGCAAAGCCTCGATCTCGGCCGAGTGAATCAACCGCGTATTCTCGAACGCAGCCTCGATTTCGGCTCCATCGACATTCGACCCCTGGAAGCCACACTGCATTGCGTAAATTGCCACAGACTGGATCGCGAGGGCCGTCACCGCCTGCACCACGTTGCAGGCGATGTTTGCCGCATCACCCACCGGGCTTGCATCCGGAATGGCGTCACACAGTGGCGCGGTCGCCGCCAGAATGTTGAGTCCGGCCATCGCTTCGGCGATTTCCGCTTCGCCATCGTCGTCGCAGCGATCGTCATTGGTCAACCCATCGCCATCTCCATCGACGAGCAGGAGGCCGTTGACGGCGGCTACGGCGACCTCGTACTCCGTCCCACTCGGATAGAGTGCCTCGAAACCGACAGCGGCCTTTTCCTGTAGGTCGGCCAAACACGGCGAAGGAAATCCGCCGGCGAGAATTGCGACCGCCACGGTCATGGTTACGAGTTTGCGCACGAAATTTCCTTCTCGATCAGCCATGAGTCGTCTCAGGGCTCGAGGGTGCGAATCTTGCCACGGAACGTCTTGGTACACGTCCCGCCGTCCGGATCCGTCGCGATGAGGGTGACGTCGAACTTTCCGACCGATGCGTACGTATGCACCGGGCTGACCTCGCTGCTGGGCGGACTGCCGTCTCCGAAATCCCAACGGAACGTCAGGTCTTCGAAGGAACCATCGGGGTCACTCGTGGTGTTGCGGAATTCGACGAGAAGAGGGGCCGGCCCCTTGCGCGGGTCCGCCTTCATGTTGCAACGCGGCGGCTTGTTGTCGCCGCTCGCGCCGGACCCACCGCCGTTTCCACCGGTGTTTCCGTCGCTGCCCGTACCTCCTCGGAAGCAAGAACGCTTGGCTTGTCGGGCAATCTGGCCTGGTAGCGAGGCCGGAGAGTTGCATGCGCGGTTTCGTCCGTCGCCCAGGTTGTTCGCGGCGACATCGTATTCGTAGGCCGTCACGTCCACCGCGTTGCCGCAACTTTTGTATCGCGAAATGAAATTCGCCCGTCCCGCACCGGGATCTTGCACGAGAAGCCCATCCCCCCGATTGCAACGAGATTCTCCGCGGTACAACGTGTTTTCTCCGCCTGAGACCTCGAAGCCGCTTTGGTTGTTGTTCTTCGCGTCGTCTCGCTGGGACTGATTGTCGTTGCCCTGGATCGTGTAACCACTTGCGGCATTGGCTTCAGCCTTGTTCTTTTCGAAGTCGTTGCCGTCCCCCTGGACGAGGAAGCCCGAGTCATCGTTCCGTTTGGCGCGGTTGCTCACGAGAAGATTGGAAGCGCTCGCGACCTCGAACCCGCTCTCGCGATTTCGTTCCGCCTGGTTTCCCTGAATCTCGTTGGAACCGGACGCCGGATCGAACCAGAACCCGCTGTCTGTGTTTGCACTCGCGCGGTTACCGCGAATCTCGTTGCCCTCGCTCGTCGCAAAGTAGAAGCCGGCGCCACCATTGTTGGCAGCGGAGTTGTTCCTCACCTGATTCTGGCCACCTTCGATCTGGAAGCCGTGTTGCACGTTGTCCAGAGCGCGGTTCGAGCGAAGCCGGTTCAGGTCAGACTGAAGCTGAAATCCGACACCGTTGGATTCCGCCGTCGACCCGGTGATCACCGTTTTGTTGGCCCGAATGAGAGCCCCGACCGAATTGTTGGAGAGCCGCACGCTCTTGAGGACGGTGCCACTTTCTTCTGACACGTCTGTCCCGGCATTGTCGCTCAAGAAGCCGATCTGATCGCCGGTCTCACCGATGCGAAGATCTCGAAAAATCACGTTCCCCGAGGATGGACAGACGTAGACCAACGTGTCGAAAGGCCCAGCAGCCCCGGGTCGAACACGTGCGGTGTTGCAGCCCGTGATCAAGAGTCCCGTCGAAGCATTGGCGTCGAACGGAGCGCCGAAATCGATCTCGTTGACGGTGACATGCGCTGGAGGCGACGTGGTGCCGTCGGGGCAGAGTGCCGTAGCCGCCGGCGGCTCGTCGGTCGCATCGGAAATGCAGATCACTTTCCCGCCCGTTGCGATGTCGACGGCAGCCTCGAGATTGGCCACTTCGATGGAAGCACCCGTCGACGGGATACAACCCGCTGGTGCGCAAATGTCGCACGTAGCGTTGCCGGGCAGGTTTGCAGGTGGACAAATGCCCAGAGAGGAAGTGGCTGCGACCAGCAGCACCGCCACCGCCGCGGGTACGGCCGCGAGCACAACTGGGGTCCGTCGTAGAGGGTTCATAAACTGTGGTCTCCCGGGATTGATCCCTTCACCTGTCTTGGGACGAGCAAACTCGATAGCGGCCGCTTTATAGCACCCGGTGGATGCCTTGGTACGGAACTTTTTTCGAACGTTCGTTCTGCTTCTCCCGGCCCGGCGACCACGCTCGTGACGGCGTTCGCCAACAGATCGGCAGAGCCGCGACGGATCCCGGTTCGTGCCGCAGAGGGCAGGTGGCCGGCCCTTGGCGACGGGTGGGTCTCGGAAAACTCCCGCCTTTCCAAAGGATAGCCGACATGAAGCGCGCTTTCGGCGCCTGGACGACATAACGGCTCCTTACCGGACGCTGGCGTGCGGCTCGCACTGGCACATGGATCTCTTCAAAAACCCTGTCGTGGCAATCGGTTGCCGGACCCGGTCTTCCGTCGACATCCCGGCACGCAGCGTCTTGTGTGCCTATGGTGTGCCAAAATGCCGGACGTGGGGTGCCGCGAGCGCCGTCTTGCGCGCCAGAAGCGGCGGCAGAGCCGCGCGTGGGACTCCGGCGAGGCCGCGACCGTTCCGGACAGCGTAGGATCCGCGCCGATCGCGACGCATCGCGGGCCCCGCGCATCGCGCCTATAAGTCCAAGCAGCTGGTTCTGGAGGGCCGCTTGTACGGCAGTCGAAACCGGCTCGGCTCCAAGAGGAGAACCCATGCAAGACATCGAGATTGAAGCGCGTGATATGACGTTCCAGGCGCTGATCGACGGTCCCGAAGACGGCCCTCTCGTGATGATGCTGCACGGCCTCCCGCGCAACCGCTGGGAGTGGCACCACCAGATCCCGGCCATCGCCGCCATGGGATTTCGCGCGGTCGCGCCGGATCTGCGAGGCTTCTGCCCCGGTGCTCGCCCTGAGGGAGTGGAGGCCTACCACCTCGACGAATACGCGCGCGATGTCCTCGGGATCGCCGACGCGCTCGGTCATGCAGAGCGCCCATTCCATCTGATGGGCACCAGCATCGGCGCGAACATGGCCTGGTGGCTGGCAGCGAAATACTCCGACCGGATCGCGACGCTCACGTGCATCAACATCCCCCATCCCGGCGCCCTCGCCACGGGACGCTCGAAAACCGGCTCGTCTGCCGACGGGCAAACGGCGAAGTTCAGCTACATCAGCGAAGCGGCCAAAGAGGGCAACGAACGCACGATGTTCGAGGCCATGCTCGCAAAGCAGGGTGTGTCGTCCGAAGAGAGCGAGCCGTACCGCACAGCCCTCGACAGCGATGAGGCCCTAGCGCCGTCTACAACTTCTACCGAGCCATCCCACTGTGGTTCACGGAGCGCCTCGATCCAGTCACCATGCCGACCCTCTTCGTCTGGCCCACGGGTTCGACGAACGTAGCGAACGCTTCGATCGCCGCGAATGCAGGTTGGGTCACGGGCCCCTACCGCCTCGAGATCGTCGAGGGCGTTCACCAACCCGCTCTCCAAGCGGCGCCGGAAGAGATGACGGCCCTGCTCCTCGAGCACCTGTCCGAGTACGCCCGATAACGAGCGGCCGGTTCGTGCACCGAGACGCGATGACCGCGCACGGGCAACGTGCCTCGAAGCGGTCTCAGCTCCCGACGGCTTTGAACTGCGTCGCGTCCTGCTTCTTGATGTCGTCGAGCGTCGCTTCGAAGCAGAGCGGCGTGTGCACGGGGTCATAGCCGATGAGCTGCACGGTCGCGCTGGTCGCGCCCGGAAGGCTCGCGGCGATGGGCACCGGAAGGGTGCCGGCGCCGTTCGAGGCCTTGACGAAGAGTTGGGTCTTCCCCGGAAGCCCGCCGCCGAGCTTGATCCGGGATACGCCGTCGGGCGCCTCGTCGCAGTCCTTGTACTGAAAGCCGGTTGGCTTCCAGACCGCCCAGCAGGGCTTCGATCCGCAGAAGTCACCGGCGCGATCGACCGCCATGCCGGCGACGAGGGAGCCCGCATCGTCGTAGAGGCACACGGCCGTTCCGTCTGGATGGTCAGTCGCTTCTGGATCGACCACCTGGTCCAAGACCAGGCCCGCGTCGAGGTGACGTGGGAAGACCAGGTACGCGGGATACGCCACCACTTCGCCGTCCTGATGCCGAGCTTGACGGACGGTGCTCGGAGAGAGTTCGAGTCGGCGTTCTCGCGGCTCGCTGCCCGGAACGCGACGCGCGCTGCCTGACCGAGCGCCAATTGCGACACCCCGAACCCACAGAGACACACCACCATGAGCCTACGAAACCTCGCCCGATTGAACGTTCTCCTCGCCGTCGTCGCGCTCTGGGCGGCCGGATCCTCGGCCCACGCTCAGCCTCCTGGCATCAAAGCGGTCTTCATCGGGCACAGCTTCTTCCGGCACTTCGCCGACGAGATGCCGTTCCACGCCACTCAGGCGGGAATCGTCGGTCATTCGCAGAACGTGCTCTTCCGGGGCGGCGCCAACGGCGCACCCGAAGCACTGTGGAACGATCCCGTCACCCGCGCCGAGATCCAGGGCTATCTGGATGCGGGCGATGTCGAGCTGTTCGGGAGGACCGCCCACGGGGACTACCCCGGACTGCCGGGCTACATCAATTGGTTCGACTACGCGCTGGCGCAGAACCCGAACACGCGATTCATGCTCGCACTCCCCTGGCTGACCCAGCCCGCGAGCTACACCGGCGCGGCCTAGGAGAGCGCCTGGCACGCGACCCATACCGGGCCGTGGCACGACTTCGTCGACACCATGCGGGGGCTCTACCCGAACGTCGACATCTTCTGTAACCCTTATGGCCAGAGCGGGCCGGAACTTCGGCTGCTCTTCGACGCAGGGAACCTACCGGGCATCACCGCCGTCCAGGGTCCGGCCGCCACGTCCCTCCACACCGACACCCTCGGGCACGCGTGCCACATCCTGAAGGACCTCGGCGAGCTGGTGTGGCTGAATCGGATCTACGGCATCGACCTGCTCACCTACAGCGACTCGCCGCCCTGGGCCACGGACTTGAACGCCATCGCGCAGGCGATCATGGATGCGCACAACGCGAGCTATGGATCGCAGCTCATCCGAGCGAGCAAGTTCCTGATCAAGGACGACGACCTTCCGCCGATCAACCCGAAGAAGCGCAAGCTGACGTTCAAGTCGACGAAGTTCCAGGGCCAGCCGAGCGGCATCGTCGAGCCCGACTTCGGCACCCCGAGTGACCCGACGGTCGCCGGCGCCACCGGGGGCGGTGCCGTCCTCACCGTCTACAAGGTCGGCGGAACGCCGGACGACGTCTACACGTACGACCTCCCTGCCACGTTGTGGAGCCAGACCGGGAACGCGGCCCTCCCCGGCTACAAGTACAAGGACAGCCAGGGGACCGAGGGTCCGATCAAGAAGGTTCGGATGGCCAAGGGCACTCTGGTCGTCTCCGGGAAGGGCGACGGCATCTACGAGCTCGCCGGTGCACCGCAGGAAGACATGGCCATTCGCCTGAAGCTCGGCAGCGGGATCGAACTCTGCGCCACCGCCCCGGCGCGCACACCCACCACCAAGTTCGACTCTACGCGCAAGTTCGACGGGGAGAAGCACTCGCCGGCACCGGCCGTGTGCCCGCCGGTCCCTCAAGATCCGCCGGCGTACGGCTCCGCGTCGCAGGCGTTCGTGATCGAGAGCGAGCGACTTCTCTGAACCGCGCGCGCCCGCCCCCGCTCGCCGTAGTCACCCGACAGAGCGCCGTGGTCGTGTTCGGGTTCAGAGACGGTTGGACCCAATAGGTCGACGAAAGAAGAGACACTCCCGGCCCAAACGGAAGGAGAATCCGATGGGAAAGGGACAAAGCGCGGAGAAGGTCGTCCGCGACATTCAGCGCAAGACACGACGTCGTTTTTCGGCGGAAGAGAAGATCCGCATCGTCCTCGAAGGACTGCGTGGGGAAGAGAGCATTGCGGCTCTGTGCCGCCGCGAGGGGCTCGTTCCGAATCTCTACTACCGCTGGTCCAAAGAGTTTCTGGAGGCCGGGAAGAAGCGTCTTGTGGGCGACACGAAGCGC
>JAQWRY010000013.1 GCA_029243485.1 Candidatus Binatia bacterium
TTTGGCGCGTGACTAACCAACGTCCCCCCCCTAGCCTCCCTTGAAGATTGGGGGGCGTTTTTCGCGGAAGGCGGTCATGGCCTCTTTTGAGTCTTCGTAGTGCGAGAGGCGGGCCGTGTAGTCTTGTTCGGTTCGGTAGGCGTCTTTGAAGGGCATTTCGTCGGTGCGGTTCAGGGACTCTTTTGCGAGGCGGATGGCGGCGGGGCTCTTCGAGGCGATCTCGGTGGCGATTTGGCGCGCGGCCTGGTCGAGTTCGGCGTGGGGGACGACGCGGGAGAGGCCGCCCATCTCGTACATCTCGGCAGCGGAGACGGCGCGGCCGGTGAAGTACAGCTCGCGCATCCGGTAGGGGCCGATCATTCGCTTCATGTGTGAGCCGGCGCCGAGAAGCCCTACGCCGATTTCCGGGCAGCCGAACGTTGCGCGCTCGGACGCCACGATGATGTCGCAGACCGCGGCGAAGCACAGGCCGCCGCCGAGCGCCGGGCCGTTCACCGCCGCGATGACGGGGACCGGGCAGTCGAGGACGGCCCACATGGCATCGCGGGCGATCTTGCGTGCGTCGGTGGGGAGGGGGACCGGCGGCTTCTCGGTCCCGCGCGTTTTCAGGTCGGCGCCGGCGCAGAACGCTCGATCCACCGCAGAACCGAAGATCACAGCCCGGGTGTCCCAGTCCTCGGCCACCGTACTGAAAGTGTCGCGGATCTCCGCGAAAACCTGATCCGTGAGGGCGTTCACCGGCGGGCGGTCGAACGAGACGGTGGCGATGTGATCTCGACGCTCGATCTTCAAGAACTCGGCGGCCATTCGACGACTCCCGTGTTGGCAGGCCCGTTTCCCTAGGGGCCCGTCGACTCGACAGCCGGTATACAGGAGTGCGTGCGGGCCGACCACGAATCGGTCCCGAAGAACCAGCTCTCTCAGGAGACGGGCCGTCGTCCCTTGTGGCGCGGCGCGCAGCCAAATAGAGCAAGCCCAGTGGAGGGAGAAAGATCATGTCGAATCCCCTGAGTTATGAAGGCAAGCGGGTCTTGGTGGCCGGCTGCTTCTCCGGAATGGGCGCCGCGACGGCCAAGATCGTGAAGGAACTGGGGGGTTTCGTCTCCGGTTTCGACATCAAGAAGCCCGAGATCCCGATCGACGAGTTCCGGGAAGTGAACTTGAAGGACCCGTCCGCGATCCGCAGCGCGGTGGCCGAGGTCGCGAGCGGCGGTCCGATCGACACGCTCTTCTACTGCGCCGGCCTGAGCCCGGTTCATCCGGACTTCGACGTGATGCTCGTGAACTTTCTGGGTCTCCGGGAAACGGTCGAGGCCTGCATCCCCCACATCCCGCGCGCCGGCTCGATCGCGACCATCTCGTCGGCGGCCGGGATGGGGTACTTGGGTTCGGTGGCCGAGGTCAGCCAGTTCATGGCGCTCGCTGGCCACGACGAGCCACGCGCCGCGCTCGACGGGATGAAGGATCAGCCGATGTTCAGCGCGTACGCCTTCTCCAAGATGTGCACGATCGTCTACACGATGCAGCGCGCCGCCAAGCTCGCTCCGGAGAAGGGGATCCGTCTCAATTGCATCAGTCCGGGGCCGACGGCGACGCCAATGATGCCCGACTTCATCGAGACGGCCGGCAAGAGCTACATGGATCGCTACCCGCGTCCGCTCGGCGGCGACTCGACGCCCGAGCAGCAAGCTTGGATCCTCGCCTTCTTGGGGAGTGATCTCGCCGGCTACATCAATGGGGAGAACATCTTCTCCGACGGCGGCACGACCGGTGGCGTGATGACCGGGGCGATCGACGCGGCAGCGCTCATGCCGGACCCGGACTAGAAGGGTGGCCGACATCCGCATCGGCTTGGTGGGCGCGGGCTTCCTGGCCGAAACCCGGGCACGTTGTTGGGCCGCGGCCCGTGGGGTGCACATCGAAGCCGTTGCGTCCGTTCGGCCCGAGCGCGCCGCGGACTTCGCGAAGCGACACGCCGTGCCCCGTGCGTTCGCCACGGCCGAAGAACTCTTCGCGAGCCCCGACGTCGACCTCGTAGACCTCTGCGTGCCCAACCTGGTGCACCGTTCTCTCACGGAGGCCGCCGCGCGCGCGGGAAAACACGTCCTCTGCACGAAACCGCTCACGGCCTACGTCGGCCAGGACCTCGCGGCCGATGCGAGCGACGAGGACATCGCCGGCCGCGATCGCCGAGAGATGTGGCGCGTCGCCGAGGCCGAGGCGCGGGCGATGGTCGATGCGGCGGCCGCCGCGGGCGTACGTTTGTTCTACGGAGAGAACTGGCTGTACGCGCCGGCGCTCGAACGTGCGAGTCGTTTGCTTGTCGAGGGTGACACCGTGCTCCTCGAGATGCGCGGATGGGAGTGCCACAACGGTTCGCACTCGCCGTACTCGAAGTCGTGGCGTCATGCAGGCGGCGGAGCGCTGTTGCGGCTCGGCGCACATCCGATCGGCGCGATGCTTCACCTGAAGCGCGCCGAGGGCCTACGCCGGACGGGGAAGCCCATCCGTCCCATCGCCGTGACGGCCGATGTCACCGATCTGACCGGCGCGGCGGGTGGCGCGGAGCTTCGCGTCGCCACCGGTTGGCAGGACGTCGAGAACTGGGGCTGCGCGATCCTGCACTTCGAGGACGGCTCTCGCGGCGTGGCCTACGGCAGCGACGCGGTCCTGGGTGGGATGGAGAGCAAGCTCGAACTCTACGGAGCGAACGCGCACGTGAAGGTCAACATGAGTCCGAACGACATGCTGCGTGCGTACGCGCCCGACGCCGGCGTATTCGGCGACGCCTACCTGATGGAGAAGATCGACGGCGGGTCGGGCTGGACCACACCCATGCCGAACGAGGACTGGACCTCGGGCCATCTGCCGATGTGTCAGGCGTTCGCGGATGCGGTGCGCTCGGGCGGGGATACGCCGGCCGACGGAGTGCTCGGACTCGAGACGACGCGGGTCGTCTACGCAGCCTACGTCGCGGCGAAGGATGGAGTGCGGGTCTCGCTCTAACGCCCGATCCGAGGGGAGGCATTGACTTGCCTCCAGGAAGGCTTGTACATACAAGCTTCATGAGTACCCTGCGGTAGGAAGACTCGGGGGTCCCGGTGCGTGAGGAGCTTCAGCAGTCCCACGCCGCCATTCTGGAGCACGTAGCGTCGCCCGGAACCTGGTGGACGGCGGCGGAACGCGTGGCGCTCGTCGAAGAGAGTCGCAACGGTCACGACTGCGCTCTGTGTCGCAAACGCAAAGCGGCGCTGTCGCCGAACGTGGTGCGGGGCGAGCACGATAACCTCGGTCAGTTCTCCCAGAACGTCGTCGACGTGGTCCATCGGATCCGCACGGATCCCGGCCGCCTTTCGAAGGGTTGGTACGACTCGGTGATCGCCGGTGGGGTCTCAGAAGAGTAGTACGTGGAACTCGTCGGCGTCGTCACGATCATTGCGGGCGTCGACTACTTCGCCCGTGCCCTCGGCGTACCGCGCGCGGAGCTGCCGGCGCCGAAGCCGGGAGAGCCGAGTCGCCATCGCCCGGCGGGAGCCAGGCACGGGATCGCGTAGGTTCCGCTCGTCGCTGCCGAAGATGCCGTCGGTCCGGAAGAAGGAACGTACGGCGGCCAGAATATGGTGCCCAACATCATGAGGGCGCTCAGCCTCGTGCGGGATCAGGTTCGTGCGCTCATCCGCAGTTCGAACGCGCACTACTTCGAGATGGACACGATGATGGACCCGCTCGCGAAGCGGCATCTCGATCAAATGGGAGTGGAACTCGTGGCGTCGAGGGTCTCGGCGCTCAACGAATGCTTCTATTGAACGACCGCGCACTCCGCGCTGCTCCGTGTGAGCAGCCTAGCAACCGGTAGCGAGATCGAGCTCGGTGGGGTGAACGAAGGTGAAGGGGAGGGCGACGCCGGCATTTCGCACGGCGCTCGCCTTCTGGCATTCACGGATGCCGTAATGCGGGGAAAAGACGCGGAGCTGGAGCGCGAACGCAAGGCGCTCAACGACGAAGAGTACGTGGATGCCGTCGCGACGGTCGGCGCGTTCAACGTCGTCGACCGCATCGCGGATTCCACCGGAATCCCGCTCGATGCGACGCTCGAAGCTGTGAGTAAAGACGTCCGGGACGAGTTGGGTCTGGCCCGCTTCGGCTCGTCCGCCAATACGCCGGGCGCGCGCGTCTGACGCGCTCCGGGCTACTCGAAGGTGCGGAAGAGGCGGTAGGTTTGCCACGCGACCGCTGAGCCGGCGGTGAGATCGACGAGCACCATTACAGGGGCGAGTCGCTGCCAGAGCCGTGGCTCCCGCTCCACGCAAGGGGGCTGCAGATCGGCCCCTTCGGGGTCGCGCTCGAAGGCCTGTCGACGTCGTTCCCGCTCCAGGTACCTTTTTCGGCGCCGCCCTCGTTCGCGTTTATCGCATAAGCGCGCTGCGATTTGGACGATTGTTCAGCTTTCGAGGACTTGCGGTGCGTGCCGCGACGAGCGACCGTGGGGAATCCAACACCTACCCCGCGCCACAAGAGCACTCTCAGGAGGAACGTCATGGGCATGAAGATGGAAGACATGATTTTGGTCAGCGTCGATGACCACGTGTGCGAGCCTCCCGACATGTTCGATAATTCCGTTCCGGCGAAGTGGAAGGACAAGGCGCCGAAGCTGCAGCACAAGTCGGACGGCTCGGACGTCTGGGTCTTCGACGGAAACCAGATACCCAACGTCGGCTTGAACGCCGTCGCCGGTCGTCCTCCCGAAGAGTACGGGATGGAACCGACCGCGCTCAGCCAGCTGCGCGACGGCTGTTGGAACAGTGCCGCCCGCATCGATGACATGAACGTAAACGGTGTCCTCGGGTCGCTGTGCTTCCCCTCTGTACCGGGCTTCACCGGCGAGCTGTTCGCCAGGCAGGCCAAGGAAAACAACGATCCCGAGCTCGCTCTCGTGATGGCGCGAGCCTACAACGACTGGCACATCGACGAGTGGTGCGGGGCGCATCCCGGCCGGTTCATCCCCCTCGCGATCCCGATGATGTGGGATCCGAAGCTGATGGCCGAGGAGGTTCGGCGCGTCGCGAAGAAGGGCTGTCACGCGATCACGTTCCCTGATGTTCCGAGCGGGCTCGGGTACCCCAGTGTTCACAGCGACCACTGGGATCCCTTCTGGCAGGCCTGTCAGGACGAAGGCACGGTCGTGTGCATCCACATCGGATCCGGCACCGGGATGAGCCTCCAGGATACGACCGCGCCAATCGAGGTGATGATCTCGAGCACGCCGATCACGCTCTACAACTGCGCGGTCGAGTTGGTCTTCAGCGATGCCTTCCGCAAGTTCCCGGATCTCAAGGTTGCACTCTCCGAAGGTGGAACGGGCTGGATCGCGTACTGTCTCGAGCGAATGGACTACGTGCACGAGCACCATAATCCCTGGACGTTGCATCGCTTCCCCGACGGGAAGAAGCCGAGCGACGTGTTCCGCGATCACATCATCACCTGCTTCATCGATGACGCCGTGGGCATTGCGACGCGCGACCGGATCGGGATCGACACCATCACCTGGGAGTGCGACTACCCGCACTCCGATACGACCTGGCCTCATTCGCCAGAGAAGCTGTGGGCCTCTCTTGGCGGCGTTTCCGACGAAGACATCGACAAGATGACGCATCTGAATTCGATGCGGCATTTCCAGTACGATCCGTTCCGGCACATCCCGCGTGAGCAGTGCACGGTGGCTGCGCTTCGCTCGCAGGCGACGCACGTGGACCTCACGCCCAAGGGCGGGAAGGGCGGCAAGGCGCCGTCGGACTACGAGCGCGGGTACGCCACCGTCGGTGACATCATCAGTCAGATGGCGACCGCCTTCGCGACGCCCTTCGACGAGAGCCCGCCAAAGTAGTGGGGGCGGAACGGCGGTCTGAAGTGGCGGCGGGATCGACCGTCCACGTCGAGACGCGGGCCGGCGTCGCGCGGATCACCCTTAACCGGCCGGAGCGCAAGAACGCCTTCACGGACGCGATGTGGCACGACTTCCTCGCTGCGCTCGGCGGGGTGCTTGCCGATCCCGGCGCGCGCGTCGTCGTCCTGACTGGCGCCGATAGCAACTTCACCGCTGGGGCCGACATGGCGCTCATCGAAGGAAAGGGCGAGGGCGACTCGAGCGGGCCGCATCCATTCAGCGGCGTGATGGATCACCTCACCACCACCTTCGACAAGCCGATGATCGCTGCGGTCGACGGCGTCGCGATCGGTTTCGGCCTCACGATCCTGCTGCACTGCGACTTCGTCTACGTGAGCAGTCGTGCGCGCCTTCGCGCGCCGTTCGTGAAGCTGGGCGTCGTGCCGGAGGCGGCGTCGAGCTTTCTCTTTCAGGAGATCCTCGGCGTGCGGAACACGGCGGAGCTGCTCTACGCGACCGACTTCATCGACGGGCCGCGCGCGGTTGCTCTCGGACTCGCCAACGCCTGCGTTGAGCCGGACGCGTTGATGGCGACGGCGCAGGCGACGGCCGATCGCATAGCCGGGGATCCGCCGGGGGCCGTTCGCGCGACGAAGCGTCTCTTGCTGGAAGCCCGTCGCGATCAGGTCCTGGCCGCGGTGGAGCGGGAGAACGCGGCCTTTGCTCTCCGGATGGGGACGCCCGAGAACGTGGAGGCACTCACTGCGTTCTGGGAGAAGCGTCCTCCGGACTTCTCGAAGCTTCCCGAGGAGTGAAGCGCTCGACGGGCTGCTCGATCACGAGCTTGGCCGCGAGCTGGTGGGGGGCTTCGTTCCAGTGGTAGTCGCCGTCGATGAATCGCATCTCGAACGTGGCCTGATCGATCCTGGGGTCCTGCGCGATGAAGCCTGGGAACAGGTTTAGGAAGGTGGCCGCGCGCGCGGGCCCACTCTTGCCAGAAGACGACCTGCCGCGACTCCACGTCGCCGTGGAGAATTTGCGTGGGCCACGGGTACACGACGACCGTCAGACCGCGGAAATCCTCGCAGAACTTCCGCGTCTCCTCCGAGTCGCGGCAGCGGTAGGCAGCGCGGTGCAGGCGCTTGATCACCTCGTCGAATCTCCGTTCCTCCCTGATTCTAGTATGCCGTGCTTCGTTGGGCTGGCTTGATAGGTACTTGGGGATGAGTCCGGCGGAACGTCCTCCGATGGAGCGCCTGGTCGGCGCGGTCGTGGTCAACTACAACGGCGCGCCGGTCACCCGGGCCTGCGTCGATTCGCTTCGCGGTGGGCAAGGTCCGCGGGTCCAGGTCGTGATTGCAGACAACGCATCGGACGCGTCGGATCTCGAAGAGCTGGAGAAGGCCTACGCCGGCGCGGACGACGTGGAGATCGTTCGCCTGCCCGAGAATCGGCACTTTGCCGGGGGTGTGAACGGTGGTGCGGTCCGTGCCCTCGAACTCGGAGCCACGCACCTTTTCATTCTGAACAACGATACCGTGATCGAGCCGGACTGCGTCGCGCGGATGGTCGCCGTCGCAGAGGCCATGCCCGAAGCGGGGATCGTCGGCCCGGCGCTTCTGGACCTGGGCGACCGACACGCGCTCTCCCTCGGAGAGCGATACTCGTCCTGGTCTCTCGCGGTCCCGCGGACCCTCTTGAAGGTACGTTCGACCGGAGACAATCGACCATATCCCGTGGGGGGCATCATGGGGTCGGCGATTTTCGTGACCCGAGAGTGCTTCGAGCGCGTCGGTCCGTACGACGAGGGCCTCCTCGTCTACTACGAAGAGGTCGATTTCTGTCTCCGGGCCCGGGCCCTCGGTTACGGCCCGATGCTCGAACCCCGCGCGGTCGTCCTCCACGACGGGATGCGCGGGTTCACCGCGGGGCTCACCCCCTACGCCGCGCGGCTCAAGTGCCGGAACATGTTCCACCTGATGCGGAAGCACGCCGGCGTTGGCGCGTGGCTCGCGTTCACTCCCGTGTACGCCGCTCTGATCGCGGGCAGTGCGGCCATTTACGCCGCCCGCGGCAAGTGGGACGTCGTACGCGCGCTCGCCCAAGGCGTGCGCGACGGCATCACCGGCGCACCCGCGCAGTAGCTTCTACCCCTTTCGCGCCGCGCCAACCCATTGTGCGGCGGGTGCGACCGTTGCGCGTGGAACTGGCGCACCCACCTGCGGCTCTAGCCCCGACTGTCCTCCGCGCCCGACGGTGCTTGCTGGGCCAGATCGGAGCGGAGCCTCCGGGCCACATCGTTCATCGGGCGGAGCCTCAAGCTCTCCTCTACTCGTCGGCGGGCCTCGTCGTCGTCCCCTTCCTCTTGGGCGAGCAGCGCGAGTCGCAGCAGCAACTGCGCTCGGTTGGCGTCGGTGGTCGTGGTCTCGAGCGCCGCATCGAGAAAGGAGCGAGCGCGTTCGAATTGTCGCCGGGACGACCACAGCCTGGCGACTCTGATGGAGGTCGCGACGCTGCGGTGCTCCTCGAGTAGCCGTGTCTCCTTCGGCGTCGCGTTGCGCAGGGGCGGTGCCTCGGAGAGTCTCCGGGTGTGGATCAGGTGTATCGATTCCTGCAGCTCTTCGGGAGCGAGTGGGCGCGCCGTTTCGAACTCGAGCGTGGGATGATCGTCGGTGATCAGTGAGGCCCCGGCGACTAGGTCCTCCACCTGCTCCGGTCCCAGGCCGTAGAGGTCGACGATCTGGGATGCGGTGCGTATGTGGATCTGGCGCATACCTTCACGGACTGGCGATGCGGCCAGCTGGCGCCGAAGGCGCGGTAGGTCGATCTCGATGGGTCCGTCTCGGCGCGCGACGATGATGCCAGTGTAGAAGTGCATCCAGAGGCTCGTCTCGGGAAAGACGTCCTGCACGGTGCGCAGGATCGACAGCGCTTGGTGCCATTCTAGCAGGTGGAAGGGCAGCCACTGCACCAAGTAGCCTCCCTCGTTCAACCGCTCCTTCGCCTGCTCGTAGTACTCTCGCGAGTAGAGGTTCACGATTCCCGCGAACGTGGGGGGCATCGGCTCCGAGGTGATGACGTCGTACTTCTCGTTCGAGACGAGGAGGTGGTTCCGGCCGTCATCCACGATGCCGTGTGCGCGCGGATTCTCGGCCACGTTGGCGTTTGCCGTCGCGAAATACGGAGTGAAGTCCAGGACGGTCTGGTTGATGTCGACCATGTCCACCGAGGTCCCCGGGTGGAGGGCGGCGGCGCCGGCCGTGGACCCCGTGCCGACCGAGATCACGAGCACTCGCTTGGGGTCGGGGTGGAGGAGGATGGGTAAGTGGCTCATCAGCTGCATGTAGCCGTAGAGGGATCCGCCGTCGGAGCCTGCTGCCTCGAAGCCGTCGATGCGCAGCGACCGCCCACCCATCGCGTACTCGATCACCGACACCGACGCATTGGCCGTGTCTTCGTGCGCGAGCACGCTCCAGTCCCCTGTGCGGAAGCGGGAGGGAGGATCGAAGGGATTTGGGCCGGGGAGCAGCCAAACGAACAGGATGGTGCAGAGTCCGAGCGCCGCGGCCGATCCGGCGATTGCCAGATCGCGTCGCCGACCGGGGAGCGGGGACGCGGCGAGCAGCGCCCAACCCGCCACGATCGGGAGTACCGACAAGGCGAAGAAGCTCCCCTTGAGGGTGAGCCAGGGAAGAAGGACGAACGGGGCGGCGAGCGCCCCGAGCGCGCTGCCCACGGTGTTGACGAAGTAGGCGCGACCGATCTTTTCTCCGACTGTGGCCACGCGGTCGGCGAGCATGCGGCTCGCCATCGGGAAGACGATTCCGAGCAGCACGGTGGGCAGCAGCATCAGAGCCCCCGCGGCCAGCGCGTTTCCCATCGCCTGCGACGCGTAGCTCACCCCGGCGTAGTCCAGGAAGACGAGCATCAGGTCGAAGGCGCGCA
This sequence comes from Candidatus Binatia bacterium, assembly GCA_029243485.1. NCBI lineage: Bacteria > Candidatus Binatota > Binatia (SeqCode) > Binatia bacterium. The sequence goes on from JAQWRY010000013.1 coordinate 9,830, forward strand.
CCCCCCAGGGGACTAGGAGCAGGGCCAGGATCCCGGCGGTGATCTCCGCGCCAGCTAGAACCGGCAGTGTTTCGCGCTTGCCGGCGATCAGAACGGCGAAGATCCAGCTCCCGAGCGCCAGCCCCGAGAGGAACACCGCCAGGATGACGGTGAACGCCTGGGCGGTGCTGTCGATGGAGAAGATCAGGATGCGGGTCCAGAGGACCTCCCAGGCCATCGTGACGAAGCCCGAGAGGAACACGATGAACCACATCAGCCATCGCGGCGACGGAGCCGGCGGTTCCCACGCGGGAGGCGGCTCTTCGCCCGCTCGCTCGCCCGGCGTCGCCATCCCCGCTGCGAGAAACGCGAGCCCGGCTGCGACCAGGTTGGCGACCAGCGCGACGGTGGTGGTGCCGGAGAGACCGAGGTGGCGAATGAGGACGAACCCGGCGGCGGTGCAGCCGAGCACCGCGCCCGCCACGTTGGTGCCGTAAAGGAGGCCTAGGGATCGGCCCATGGACCCGTGCGTTCCAACGAAGCGAATCAGGACCGGCAATGTCGCGCCCATGAGTACGGTGGGAATCAGCAAGACCGCTGCGCCCGAAGCGAATCGTACGAGAGTCAGGGCGAAGGCGTACCCTTCGAGAGCTTGGGCGATCGCGACGTACACGGGCGTGAGCCCGCCGACGAGCCACGGAAGCAGCAGCGCGTAGAGGCCGATGCCCGCTTCGAGAAAGGCATAGAGCTTGAGCGGGGACCGACTCCGATCCGCGATACCTCCGAAGGCCCAGGCTCCAAGTGCGAGACCCACCATGAACGTGAACAGCACCGTGCTCACGGCCGCCGTGGTGCTGCCTAGGGTGAGCACCAGCCACCTCATCCACACTACTTCGTAGACCAGGCTGCTGGCTCCGGAGAGGAAGAAGCAGAGGTAGACGAGAGCTAAGGGTAGAGATCCAGCCATCGTTCTCAGCCATGTGACATACGCCAACTCGATTGGACGCGCCAGGTACAGATTCCGCGCGAAGTCCGGGCGCCCGTTGCGCCAAAGCCATAGGGGAGGCGATTGAGATCGGCGCGAACAAGGGGAAGCGTGGGAACCGGGCCTCTGCCGTCGGCGCCGTTGTTCCCGCACCTGACGAGTGCCCCCGCAGCTTCAGCCAGGTTTCTCGAGGAGGGCTGGGCCCATGCACCTCAATCAGAGTAACGATTCAAGAAATCGCCGAGACTAAGGAACGTCCCTACTTCGGGCTCGTGAGCGACCGCGCTCGTTTCAGGCCGGGATTCGGAAGCCCGCGGCGATCTCGCCGTAGAGATCCTGCTTGATCGCCTTGAAGATCTGACGTTCCTTCGCGGCGAGGGTGGCGGCGACCTTCGTAGCCTCGCCCAGCAGGTTGGCCTCCGAGGCCTTCGCATCGCTGAAGCCGGCCGCGATCGCATCGTCCGCGGCGTAGCGCTTTCCGGTAAGGGCGGCCTCTCGCGCGACGGCCGGCGTCAGTTTCCCGTTGAGCAGCCCCATCATCGGTTTGCCGATGGGGACACCGACGTCGACCTCGGAGACGCAGATCCAACCTCGGTCCTCGCGCTGAATGCGAAAATCGCACGCGAGAGCGAGGAAACAACCTGCCGCGAACGCGTGTCCATTCAGCGCGGCGATGACCGGTGCCGGGAAGAGGGTCAACTTCTTCATCATCGACATCATCGCGCCGCCGAACTGCTTTCGCTGATCGTCGGACGCGCTCATCATGAAATCCAGGTTGAGGCCGTTCGAGAAGAACTTCCCCTCTCCTGTGAGCACGAGGGCGGCGGGGCCTTCGGCGTCGGCCTCGACGGCGTTGAGGTTCTCGGTCAGTGTCGTGAGGAACTCGAGGTCGATCGTGTTCTGTCCGTTCTGCATCGTCAGAACGTGAACGTCGCCGTCTTTGGTTCGGGTCATCATGGAGGGCAATGATGTAAACTGACAGTCTCTATGTCAATAGGAGTCCGATATCGACATGGAGCTGGTCCATAGATCTTGGCTGCCGCCCACGGATCCGGCAGACGTAAAGGCGATGTCCGATGCAGGGGGAGGAGATGACGCGCAGGAGGTCGATGGTCGCGTGCTGGGTGCTTACTCTGAACGGTCTATCGGCATTTCGAGGACATGGAAGGGCTCTACCGCGAGATGCAGGTGCGGGTGTCGAGGGGGCTGCATCCGGAGCCGGCAGCGCCGGTTCGGACGCTTCGCGACGACCTCGTGCGTTCTCTGCCGGAAGTCGGGCCGTATCGCGACGGGGTGGAACTCCTGACGTCATTCGAGGCCTGGGATCGGATGCGTACGGACCAGAAGCTTGGCCGTGATCGCACGCGGCGGGTCGTCGAGGAGGCCGTGGCGGCGCTCCTCGAGAGAAGTGCTCCGGCGAAACGACGCACGAGTCGTTGAACACCGGCGACTTCATGCAGAAGGACGTCGGCCGCTTCTCGCGGATCGACGTGATCGGCTGATCCGGGACAATCGGCTGCCCTGATCTCGTCGTTTGTGGAACCCGGGCGGCGAATTCGGCATACGTTTGGGACATGCCGAATCTACCGACCCCGGAGACGATCGACGCCGCCTGGCTCACGGAGCGCTTACGCGACGCCGGGCACGCCACTGCGACGGTTCGCGGTCTCACCAAGCAACGGATCGGCACCGGCCAGGTGGGGATGTGCATCCGCTACGAGCTCGACCTGGAAGGAGCCGACGCCTCGACGCCTCGGACGCTCGTTGGGAAGTTCGCATCGGACGATCCGACGAGTCGGCAGACGGGGATTCTTCTCAAGAACTACATCAAGGAGGTGTCGTTCTATCGCGAGCTCGTCTCGCGCCTCTCGATCTCGACGCCGCGGTGCTACTACGCCGACATCGAGGGCGACGGGCCCGACTTCGTGTTGCTGCTCGAAGACATGGCCCCGGCAGAGCAGGGCGATCAGCTCGCGGGCTGTTCGCCCGAGATCGCGAAGGCGGCGGTGCTCGAGTTGGTCGGCCTGCACGCGCCGAGTTGGAAGGACGAGACGCTGCGCGGGCCCGAGTGGCTCGGCGAACCGAGCGACATGACCATCCAGATGGGGCGCATGCTCTACAAGACGAACCTACCGGGGTTCCTCGAGCGGTACGGTGCGCGCCTCGCTCCGGACGAGGTGGCGATCATCGAGGCGGTCGCCGAATCGCAGGGGCCGCCGTTCCAGTTGCTCCGGGATCCGTGGTCGCTGGTCCACATCGATTACCGGCTCGACAATCTCCTGATTGACGCGGCGCAGACGCCGCCGCGCATTTCGGTCGTGGATTGGCAGAGTGTGGCGCTCGGGAGCCCGCTGTCCGATGTCGCCTATTTCCTCGGGGCCGGACTTCTCGCCGAAGATCGGCGCCCGGTGGAGGAGGAGATCGTCCGAGCCTATCACGGCGCTCTGGGTGACGCGGGTGTGTCCGGCTACGCGTGGGAGGATTGCTGGCAGGACTATCGCCGCGGCACGTTCTCCGGTTTCGCCGTGACGATCATCGCGTCGATGCTGGTCGGGCAAACCGAGCGCGGTGATGAAATGTTTGTCGCGATGGCGAGTCGGCACGCGCGCCACGCCATCGACATGGGCGCCGGCGAGCTCCTCGGTTAATCGGGCTCAGTTTTTCTTGGTGAGCGCGTTCAGGATCGGCGCGAGTGCTTGCGGCTTCGAGATCATCACGTCGTGGCCGGTGTCGAGCTCGACGACGTTCACTGGGGCGAGTCGCTCGATCACCTCGTCTTGTAGTTGCGGGCGCAGCGACTGGTCGCGAAGAAGTTTCACGAAGGTGCGCGGCACTGGATGGGCGAGTCCCGCGAGGTCCATCGGCTCGGCGAACGGCCTGCCAGCCTCGGGGACGAGTCGTTCGAGAACGAACTTCGTCTGGCGCTCGTCCATGTCGTTGCAGAAAGCCGCCCGGACGGCGGCGTCCTCCGGCGGTCCGACCGTCGCCGGGGGGGCTTTCCCGTCGAGGACCATGTCGGCGATCGATTCGCCGGCGGCGGGGACCGCTGCGGCGACGTAGACCACGTGGGCGATTCGATCCGGAATCCGGTCGACGACACGGGGGAGCGTGATCCCCGCGAGAGAGTGCCCGACGAGGATGACATCGTGGAGATCGGGGCCGGTGATCGCGTTGCAGACGTGGTCGACCCACGCGCCGATCTCGATCTCGGCGGGGTCGAGCGGAAACATGCCACGGCCGGGGAGATCCAGGCTCGCGAACGGCGCGGACAGGAGCGGGCGCATCAGCTCCCAGCACCACGACCCGTGGTTCGCGCCGTGTACGAAGATGATGCTCTGAATGCTCATGTCGTGGTCCTTGCCCTCACGAGCGGCTCCGAGGGAGACCGAGCGCGAGTTGGGCGATGATGCTCCGCATGATCTCGCTCGTTCCGGCATAGATCGTCGGCGCCGGCGAGAATCGATAGGTGTTTTCGAACTCGCCGTCGGCGGCCGCGCCAGGCTCCCCCGCGGCGAGGAGGGACTCGGGTGCCGCGAGATCGAGCAGGTCCTGCGCGTCCTGGACGAGGATCTCGGTCTGGAAGAGCTTGGCCATCGGCCCTTCGCCCTGGTCCGGCCGTCCTTCGGCGGCCATCCAGAGCGTGCGGCGGGAAAGCACGCGTGAAGCCTCGAAGTGGGTTGCGGCCAGGCCGAGACGCTCGCGGACGCGGACGTCCTCGAGCGCGGGGCGGCCGTCGCGCGACGTGGTTCGCGCCCACTGCGCGGCGGCGTTCACGAGATCCTCGTGGTGATTCGGGTAGGCTCCGCCGTGTTCCAACTCGAGCGCGTACGACAGTACCGCCCAACCGCCGTTCACCTCACCGATCCGATAGCGGTCGGGGACGCGGACGTCGGAGTAGTACGTGATGTTCGTTCGCTCCTCGCTCACCGTGTGCACGGCCTGGACCTCGATGCCCGGTGTGTCGAGCGGGACGAGGAACATCGTGAGCCCGCGATGCTTCTTCGCCTTCGGGTCGCTGCGAGTGAGGAGCAGCACGTACTGCGCGAGGTTTGCGCCGCTGGTGAACATCTTCTGCCCGTTGATGACCCAGCTGTCCCCGTCCCGGACAGCGCGGGTCTGCGCGGCAGCGACGTCGGAGCCCGAGCCGGGCTCTGTATACCCCAGAGACGTGATGGCCTCGCCGCGCGCGAGGCGTGGAAGCACTTCCGCTTTCAGTTCGTCGCTCCCGAGCTTCATTAACGTCGCGCCGACCATGCGCGTCGTGCCGAGGGGGTGCGTCGCCCAGCCACAGCGGTAGAACTCCTCCTCGAGCGCCATCTGCTCGTAGATGCCGCGTTCCTCGCCGCCGTATTCGCGGGGCCAGGACGGGAAGGCGAGGCCGGCGGCCGCGAGCTTCTGGTTGAACTCGGGGTGGTGCCCGTCCCAGCTGAAGTGGGCATGCGTCCGTAGCTCGTCGGTGAGGTTCTCTTCGAAGAATTTGCGGACGGTGGTGCGGAACGACTCGGCTGCCTCGCCCAGCTCGAAATCGAATGGATGTGGCCCCGCTTCCGGGAGCGGGACGCGCTCGTTTCTCCACAGGCGGTCGGTGACGCGGACGAGCTCATCGCGCGGATCGCCGTCCATGAGGGCGACGGCCTTGGCGCGACGGAAGTAGAGCTGAACGTCGTATTCGAGGGAGAGCCCGTATCCCCCGTGCGTGTGCAAGCTGCGCCGGACGGCGCGCGTCGCGGCGAGCGCAGCCCAGGCGGAGGTCATGGACACGAGCGCGGCGGCTTCGGGTCGTCCACCGCTGATTGCCCAGATGGCTTCGTGCGCGAGGAGATGCGCGGCCTCCACATCGGTCACCGCATCGGCGAGAGGATGGGCGACGGCCTGGAAGGCGCCGATCGGTCGGTCGAACTGGATGCGCTCGGTCGCGTACGCGGCGGCGATGCGGAGCGCTTCCCGCGCGAGGCCGGTCAGATACGAGGCCGTGAGGAGCTTCCATTCTTCGGCAGCGGCGCCGAACGCGTCACACGCCGCACGCCCGCGCCCGAGCACGTCGACCTCGCTAGCGCCGATTCCCGACCAGCGTGCGAGCCCGGGGTTGCCGAGGTTTCGAACGGGGTGGACCGTGGCGGGACGTTGGATCAACACGACGTCGTCGCCGTGTCGTGCGACGATGGCGGCGGCGGTCGAACCTCCGGGAACGGTGAGGTCCTGGCCCACGTCGAAGGGACGAAGCGAGAGGGAGACGACGGACTCGCCTACGAGGACTTCGGGCAGGAGGCTCGATTCACCAAGGTCGGCGAGCAGTCTCGCTGCCACGGTACTCTCGGTGAGTGGCCCCGTGGCCAGCCTGCGGCCAGCCTCGTACATCAGAATCGTCGCTTCGAGCAGACCAAGGCCGATACCGCCGGCGGCCTCCGGTACGCGGATGCCGAACGCTCCGGTTTCCGCCAGTTTCCGCCAGAGATCCTCGTCGAAACCGGATTCCTCGGCCCTCCGAACCCGCTCGGGGCTCGACTCGGACGCGAACAAATCGGAGAAGGTATCGCGCAGGAGTTCCTGTTCGTCGGTCAGGGCGAGTTTCATGGGTGGTTTGGTCTCCTACGTTGTATCGAAGCAAAGGGCAGCGGCGAAGCAATCATGCAGTTGAGTGACCCCACATTCTCACGGGACGTCGACGTCGCCATCATCGGGGGCGGGGTGGTCGGGCTCGCCTGCGGAGCTGAACTTGCGTGCGCCGGGCAACGGGTTCTGGTCCTGGAGCGGGGCGGGCGAGTCGGGGCGGAAACGTCGTCGCGCAACAGCCAGGTCATCCACGCGGGGATCTACTACCTCGAAGGGACCCACAAGGCGCTTTGCTGTGTGGAGGGACGGGATCTTCTGTACGAGCGCTGCGAGCGGTTGGGCATCCCCCACCGGAGGGTCGGAAAACTCATCGTGGCGACGGCCCCCGAGGAGATCCCCACTCTGGAGCGGATGCAGGCGCGCGCCGTCGCGAACGGGGCCGGTGGCATCGAGTGGTGCGACGCGGCGGAGATCGCTCGGCGTGAGCCGCGCGTTCGGGCCGTCGCGGGCCTCTGGTCGCCGAACACCGGGATCGTCGACGCGCACGCGCTCGTCGAGAGCTACCGCGCCGAGATGGAATCGGCCGGGGGCGTCGTCGCGCTGCGCACTGAGGTAGTGGGCCTCGCGCGAACGACGGACGGCTGGCGGGTCGAGACCATCGGGCCCGACGGCGCGACGTTCACTCTCGACGTTCCGCTGCTCGTGAATGCGGCGGGCCTCGGATCGGATCGGGTTGCAGAGATGGCCGGCATTGATCTCGACGAACAGGCGTGGCGACTCCACTTCTGCAAAGGCAGCTACTTCGGTGCTGCCCCCGGGCTCGGCCCACTGACGACGCACCTCGTCTATCCGGTTCCCACCGACGGAGGGCTTGGCGCCCACGTCACGATCGATCTGGACGGTCGGTATCGGTTCGGGCCGGACGCGGAGCCCGTCGACGAGATTTCGTACCGGGTCGATCCGTCGAAGCGGGATCGTTTCGCCGAAGCCGTGCAACGCTATCTTCCCGAGATTCGCCCGGAGGATCTCCATCCCGAGATGGCCGGCATCCGGCCGAAACGCGTCGGCCCGGGCGGACCGTTCGCCGACTTCGTGATCGAGGAGACATCTCATCTCGGCGCTCCGGGCATGGTGCAGCTCATCGGAATCGAGTCGCCGGGCCTCACGTCGGCGGGCGCGATCGCGCGCCGGGTGTCGGAGTTGCTCGGTCACTCTTGACGACCTGGCGCCAAGTAGACGAACGTCTCCCGGCAATGGCGGACACGCTCCCAGGAATGCTCTCGCGCGCGGTGGAGACATACGCCGATCGCGATTTGATGGTGACGCCGACCGAGCGTCTCACGTATCGGGCCGCGGAGGAGGAATCGCGCCTCCTGGCGCGGGCGCTTCTGCATAAGGGGGTCGGAAAGGGGAGCCGAGTCGGGATCCAGCTCCCCAACGGCCCCGCGTGGGCGAACGCGTGGCTCGCTGTGACCCGGATCGGCGCGATCGCGGTGCCGATCAGCACGTTCTACCAGCCACCGGAGATGGCGTGGATCCTGCGGCACGCGGACGTCGAGATCCTTCTGTGCGGCCGCTCGATGTTCGGGCGGGACTTCGCTGCCGTCTTGGAGGAGGCGCTGCCGGATCTGCGTTCGGCGGACCGTCCGGAACTGCGCACCGCGGCTGCGCCCTACCTTCGGTCGGTGGTCTTCTGGGGCGACGCGCCCGCGTGGGCCTCGTGTGTGGACGCCGACCTCGTTGCTGTCGCAGGAGGTGTCGCTTCCGAGCTCGTCGATGCGATCGAGGCGTGCGTCACGCCTGCAGACGTTGCCGTGACTCTGTACAGCTCGGGCAGTACGTCCAAGCCGAAGGGCGCCTTGCATACCCACGGGGGCCTGGTCCGGCGCGTCGCTCATTTGCATCCGTTTCGGAACCACGTCGATGCCGATCGGGTGTTCACGCCGATGCCCTTCTTCTGGGTCGGCGGTCTCGTCGTCGGTCTTCTGGACTGCCTCGACGCGGGCCTCACGTGTCTCGCGATCGAAGGGGCCGACCCGGCGACGACGCTTCGATTCCTCGCGACCGAGCGCGTGACGGTGTTCAACGCGTGGCCCGCCACTTTGGAAGGGCTGCGTCGGGAGTTCGTGTCCGGCGACTACGACCTGAGTTCGGTCCGTGCCGGGAACCTGCTCGAGGCGGTTCCGCCCGAGCTGCGACCGAAGGATCCGCTGCTGCGAACGAACGCGCTCGGCATGACCGAGACCGCCGGACCCCACACGTGGGATGATCCGCTTGTCGAGCTGCCCGAAGAGTTGCGCGGGTCGTTCGGCCGCGCGGTGCCGGATACCGAGCACCGTGTAGTGGACCCCGACAGCGGCGAGGTCCTGGGTCCCGGGGAGTCCGGCGAGATCTGTGTGCGCGGTCCGAACGTCATGCTGGGCCTGCACAAGGTGGAGCGCGCCGACGTGTTCGACCGAGATGGCTGGTACCGTACAGGCGACCACGGTTCGTTCAACGAGACTGGGCACCTCTTCTTCGAGGGCCGCAAGGACGAACTCATCAAGACGGCAGGCGTGAACGTTTCGGCTCGTGAGGTGGAGGCCGCCTTGATGGCGTTCGATGACGTCACGCTCGCCGCGGTCGTCGGCGTTCCGCATTCGACGCGCGGGCGTCTCGTCGCTGCGGTCGTGGTTCCGGAGAAGGCGATGTCGCCGACGCCGCACGATCTTTGGGATCGGCTTCGGAAGGTGATCTCTGCCTTCACGGTGCCACGCCGGATCTGGGTGTGCGCGCCGAACGAGGTGCCAATGACCGCGAGTGGGAAGGTCGACAAGAAGTCGCTCGAGAAGATCATCGAGAGCCGCGGCGAGCTGCTCGTCGCCGACTAGTGCCCGTCCTTCCCATATTGCCGGGTGGAGTGGACTACCGTATTCTCAGCGTTTGACCAGGTTGCCCGAGCAGTGGAGGTCCGAGATCGAGGAGGGCGGTTACGTCATCGTTCCGAACGCGATCGATGAGCGAGCAGTCGGAATACTGCGCGAGGAACTCTCGCCCTACCTACAGAGCCGCTTGGTGGGCAGGAACGACTTCGAGGGCACTCGATCGGAGCGTGTCTATCGCCTGCTCGCGAAGACGCCTTCCGTCGCGGTGTTGATCGAGCACGAGGCTGTACTGGCGGTAGCCGATCACTTCCTCGCCGCGAGCTACCTCCCCTCCGCCGCTCTCGGCGCGCCGGCACCGCCCCGACCGGCGCAGGGTGTGTCGACGATCTGGGCTCCGTTGCGATCTTCCCCGGCTCGCTCTTCCATCGGGCCGGTTCGAATCGGGCTGACACGAAGCGGCTGGGCCTCACGATTCAGTATTGTCAGCCGTGGCTGCGACAGCTCGAGAACCTGATGCTCGGTACACCGCCGGAGTTGGCTGCGCGCTATTCCGAACGGATTCAGGACCTTGTTGGCTACAACCTTCTCCAAGGAACCTTCGTCGGATACGTCGACGGCCGGAACCCGAAGAAGATGATCCCCGGGCGGTCCTAGTGTCTCGCCGTCGAGATCGGGTCAGGCTTCCTAGTTTAGCCGCGCTTCACTTGGGTCGCTCGGGTTTGATCGGCGGCCAGCTGTTCTCACTCGCGAGGATTGCATCGCCGATGTCGCGCACGTTCCACGGGTCTCCCTGACTGCTCTTGGCGGCCACCTCGGTGCGCTGCCAGGAGAGGAGAGACACGCGGTTGCCGGAGATCATGAAGGTGCGCCCGGTGATGCCGGCCGCCTCGTCGGTGCAGAGCCAAACGATCGCGGGGGAGACCTTCTCCGGAGCGGCGGCTTCCTTGGCTGCGGCCTTGGTTTCCTCCGGATACAGGTCCTCGGTCATGCGCGACCACGCGCCTGGTGCCAGGACGTTCACGGTGATCCCGTATTTCGTCGCTTCGGGATAGAGGCATCGCGCGAAGCCCGCGATGCCGGCCTTCGCCGCGCCGTAATTCGTCTGGCCGAAATTCCCGAGGAGGCCGGACGTCGAGCTCGTCATGATGATGCGGCCGCCGCGTCCCTGCACGAGCATCTGATCGTACGCGGCCTTCGTGACGAGGTAGGTGCCGCGGAGGTGCACGTCGATGATGACGTCCCACATCTCGTCGTTCATGTTCTTGAACGACTTGTCCCGAAGGATGCCGGCGTTGTTGATGCAGATGTCGATGCCGCCGAAGTGCGCGACGGCGGTCTGCACCATCGCCGCGGCCTGCGCGGGGTCGGAAACAGAGCCGTAGTTGGCGACGGCCTTCCCGCCGGCGCTCTCGATCTCCGCGACGACCTGATCGGCCATTCCCTGGCCGGCGCCTTTGCCGTCGCGTGAGCCGCCGAGATCGTTGACGACGACCGCGGCGCCTTCTTTTGCCAAGAGAAGCGCGTGGGCGCGGCCGAGGCCGCCTCCAGCGCCGGTGACGAGAGCAACTTTTCCGTCGAGCAGACCCATGATGAAATCCTCCTTCGTCCAGATTCCGTACTGGGCGAGCTGGAGATCTGTCAATTCACGGCATGGTTGAGCTCTCCGAGCAGAGGTGCGAAACCACAAGCACTTCCCATCCCGACCTGAGGAGCGCCCATGACGACACGACTGTTCATCTGTTTCGGACGTCTTCCCCTTCTGCTCGCGTTCTTGGTCCTCGCTGCCGGCTGTGGGGACAGCGCGTCGAATGGCACCGGTGGCACGGCGCCTTCGGCCGCCGACATCGTCGTGGACGTCGGTTGGTTGGCCGATCGCCTCGGTGATTCGAGTACCCAGGTCGTGGACGCGCGTACCACGCAGTCCGAGTTCGATGCGGGCCACATCCCAGGGGCCATCCGGCTGGATCCGTTGGAGCTGTCTTCGGCGGTCGGGGGCGTTCAGGCGCAGGTCGCTCCGGCGTCCCTCGCGGGACCTCTCCTGCGTGAACGCGGGATCCGCGCGGGGACGACGCTCGTCGTGTACGGCAAGCCGCCCGAGTTCGATCCGGCGCGAGTCGTGTGGGCGATGCGGTACTACGGTCACGACGATGTGCGGTATCTCGATGGCGGATGGGCCGCCTGGCAGGCGGCGGGTGGGGCGGTCGAGACCGGGCCGTCGGGTGAACCGTCCTCGGACTACGAGATGGGCGCGCCCGTGGATGCGCTCCGCGTGACCGCTGATTGGATCGTCGACCAGCTGGGGGCCCCTCCGGACGACGACCCCGCGATCCAGATCGTGGACGCGCGCTCGCCCAAGGAATTCGCCGCCGGCCGGATCCCGGGCGCGTTGCACGTCCAATGGACGAGGAATCTCGAAGAGGGTTTCCTCCTGCCGCGAGAGGACATCGAGGCGCTTCACGCCGGGCTCGACAAGAAGAAGACGACCGTCGTGTACTGCCTCGTAGGATGGCGTGCTTCCTTCGGCTGGATCGCGCTCGAGTTGCTCGGGTTTGAGGACGTGCGGGTCTACGACGGCTCGTGGCTCGAGTGGGGCGCGGGCGGATTTCCGATCGAGACGGACGGGGGCGTTTCCTAAACGCAGGATGCTGGTACCATAGTCCGATGAAACGATCTCGTGGGCTAGGGAATCCGTTCGTCGGAATCGCTGCGGCGCTGTGTGTCTTGTTCTCGTCGAGCGGTCCGCTCGCCGCGGACAGCGCCGCGACCAAGCGGGACGACTTGCTCATCGGGTACAATCTCCTCTCTGGTGCAATGTCGGCCGAGGGACAGCTAAAGTACCTGCTCTGGCTGCGTGAGCTCATGCTGCAGGGTCCGAGCAAAGAGGTCGAGCGTCTGATGACGACGATCTACGAGACCTCGAACAAGCGCGTGGACGAGCTCGACAAGCTCCGAAAGCTCGCTCCGGTGGCTACGGCGAAGCCGCCACCGTCGCCAATCGGCAGCGCGATCGAGGCGGCCGCGAAATGGGACGGGACGAAGGAGCTGCTGTTCCCTGATGGCGAGTTCGGGATGCGTTTCGTGTTCTTGCAAGCGCAGACGACTCGGATGATCTCGGTGATCGCCGAGCAGACCGCGAAGATCGACCCCAACGTCGAGCGCAAGCAGTGGCTCGAGAACGTCGGGAAGGAGTACGAGGCGTTTCGCGAGGAGCTCGTCGTAGCCGTAGAGAAGTGTGAGCCCCGATGAGCGATCGAGGCCCTCACATCCAGGACGACCCCGCGTCCCATCTCCTCGCGCGCTTCACGGAGAGCCCGGCCATCCGCAAGCTCGCGCGTGGGCTCGCAGGCGAGCTCCTCCTCGTGGATCACGAGGGCGACATCGTGGACCCGACCATCGACCCCCGGATCTTCACGGTCGAGCCCGACGATCTCCGTCCGGCGAAGTACGCGCACACGACGCTTCTCATGGCGGGCGATACCTATCTCCCGGGTTGTCTCGTCGTCGGCGCGGCACTGCGCTACCAGATCCAGTCGAAGGCGACGCTCATCTGTCTCGTCGACGACAAGGTGAGCAAGGGCGCCCGCGAGATGCTCGAGATCATCTACGATCGCGTGCTCGAAGTGAAACGGTTGCGCGCCCATGAGAGTAGCTACCCCGAACACCTACTGTCCGAGGCGTACCGCGATGTTTATACAAAGCTTCACTTGTTCGACTCGGATCTCCTTCCGTACGAACGCATCACCTTCATCGACGCGGATCTGCTTCCGATCCGGTGTTTCGACCACCTCTTCACGCTGAGCGGTCCGGCGGGTGTAATCGAGAGCGTCCACCCGACAAGCCAGTACGCGTACATGCAGCACATGCACGGCGTGCGACACGGGGAGCCCGTTCCGCCGCAGATTCTCGAGGTCACGAGCGACGACGACATTCGCGGCGGCGTGAACGCGGGCCTGCTCGTAATCGAGCCCAAGCGCGAACTCTTCGAGGACTGGTCGGCTCGAATCGACAAGCCGATGGCGGAGTGGGGCCCCAAGCACCGTGAGCACTTTGAGGACGGGATCAAGTACGGCTTCCCCGAGCAGCACTTCCTACAGGTGGAGATGCAAGACGCGTGGACCGCGATCGATCCGCGGTTCAACGCAATGCGCACCGATGTGCCGCACAGCTTCGGCATCCATTGGACCATTGGTCGCAAGCCTTGGCACAATCACGCGAACCCGGGCCGCACGGTGAGCCAGGGCCTCTGGGTCATGGCGTGGGAGACCCTGCGACTCCATCACCCGGAGATGTGTGCCGACCTAGAGAAGCGCGGGCTGGTGACGGACAAGCCGTAGGCGGTTTGTGTTTCGGCGGTACCTTCGGTGGTTCGTCTTGATCTGCTCCGGGCGCGGGAGCTTTTCGTGATTTCGGCGCCCCCTGGTTGGTCTTCGGGGCCACGGGCGTCCACAAGGTCGGCCCTTCTTGGGGCAGTGCTCTTCAGTTTCGGTCTGGAGGCCTACTGGGCGTGGGGGGCACTCAGACGGCCACGCCGAGTTGGCGTGAGTGTGCGAGCAGCTGGCCGTCGCGACTCCAGATCTCTCCGTCTTCTTCGAGGAATCCGTCGTGGACCTGGCGTGTTCGAAACACCACCAGCACGAAGTCGTCGACCGGGACGTCGACGGGGAGAGGTGTCCGGATGTGCACGGTCAGGTCGACCGTAGGAACGCCACCCATCGGCGGCGGGAAGTCCTTCGTCGCGAAGACGGCGGGGGGCCAGGCGTCGGTGTAGGCCGCGAGAAGGGCGGCGTCGATCGGGCGCGGATCGGCGAGTCGGATCCAGCCGCCGGTCAGGGCCGCGCGTTCCTTTTCTGACGGGTCGAAACTCTTAGGGCCGATGGCGATGCGCGTTTCGAACTGCTCGTGCAGTGGAGTCGGGGCCGCTTCTCGAAGGGGGCACTGCTCGGGTGGCGCGACCTCGGGCATCACGGCGTGGGCCAGCTTCGGGCCCCCTCGGCTCTTTGCGAATGCGGCGGTCGCAAGGGCTTGCAGTTTCCCGTTCTGTTCGAGCCGAGCGGTGACCGTAGTGAGGCCGCGTCCCTCGCGCTCGATCCGAGTGACGACGGTCGCTGGGCCTTCGGCGGGCGGGCGCAAGTAGTGAACGGTGAGCGAGCGTAGGGTGCGCGCGTGATCCGCGACGGCCGTCTGCATCGCGCGGACGAGGATGGCGGCGATATAGCCGCCGTTCGGCCCGCGGACGATCCACCAGGCCCGATCGATGCGAGCGTCGAAGGAGCCTGCGGGGTTCAGGGTAACGGACGTGTCTCGGTCGAAGCGGGTGCTCATCCTAGGGAGCGTAGGGAATGACCTGTCGGCCTTGCATCCTGGCGTTCAGGCGGCGCTGAAGATGCGACCGCCGTCCTTTCGTACGCGGCAACCCTCGAGTCTCCCGTCGAGTTCGAGAATGTCGCGGCCGCCGTTGAACGTAGCGAGGAATGGTTCCAACGCTGCGCGGCCTTCCGGGGTCGACGTGCCTGCACGCACGGCGTCTGCGATCCGCTGGAGCATCCAGAGGTGATAGGGCACGACCATCCGCCGCTCGGTCACGTCGCCGATCCGAAACTCGTGCGTGAGGGCGCCCCCGTCGCGCTGCACTTCCTCCCATCCGGCGCTCGCGTGGAAGGTATACGAGGGCAACTCGCCCCCGGGCGCATGCGCATCGCTCGCGACGTACGCCGTCGTGCGCTCGATCGTGGAGTCGAGCATGGGCCACATCTCTTCGAAGAACACGTCGAGGACCGGCCCGAGCGTTTCGGGGATCTGGTCGTCTTCGAGCCACTCGCCGCCGTCGCTCGTCGCGGGTCGACCCACGAGTTCGCCGTCGACGAGTGAATAGAGGAGCTGATTGTAGCTGCGGGCGTCGAGCGCGTTCGTGCCGTTCGTACGTTCGACCCATTGGGTCACCAAGGGGTACCGGACGCGGAGATCGAATCCCGGAACCGGGTCCCGGTAGAGGTGCGCGTACAGGGGGCCGAGCAAGCCGAAGTCGGCAAGGGAGGGTCGGCCACCCAAGACGTAGTCGTGGCGGTCGAAGTGGTCTTCGAGGCGCTGGAGGATCCGGTGCATGCTGGTCGTCCACGCGGCCTCGGTCCGTTTGCTCATGCCGAGGTCGGTGAGTCCTGCGTGCACGGTGGGCCCGAGCATTGCGTCGTACATCGTGCGCGCAGCGTCGCGCCGGCCCGTGCCGGATTCACCGGGGGCGAAGGCACTCCCCCATTGCTGGAGGTTGAACTGTAGGTGATTGGGCTCGACGCCTTCGAGGGAGTGGTGCCAGCGCTCCCAGAAACCCCACACGACCATCCACTCGTCGGCCAGCAGTTCGATGAGGTGCGCGGTGAGCGCTTGCCGCGGGCGGGTGCGCGGATCCGGGGTCACGCGCGGCTCGGGGTACAGACCCTCGAAGTAGTCGATGATCTCGCTGGAGTCGTGCACCCACGTGCCGTCGGGGGCAAGGATCTGGGGGACGGTCGCTGCGCCGGTGTTCGGCGCGAGGAGTCCGAGGATGAGGTCGAACGAGCAGAGGATGTCTTCGTACCCGGGACCTAGGGCGTCGAAGTGATCCTTGTAGCGCATGTACGCGCGGACCTTGCCCGAGAAGTAGCTGAGCTCCCAGGAGAAGAGTCGGTACTTTTGGGTCATGGCCGATGTTCAGCATCCGCCCTAACATCGCGCAAGCCCGCGAGACGTGCGGCAGGTGCGCGCGCTCGGTCGGTTCGTGGATACGCGGCTTCAGCAGGGTTTGCCGCACGAGCAGGTGGTGGCTGAGTTCCCGGCCGTGATCGAGGATAGCGATGTCGATCGCGGGTACTCGTGCATGGTCGATCGGACGGGGAACTTCATCTCGCACCCGATGGAGCGGGATTCTGCATCTGCCCGGTGATCGAGTCGAGGTCGTGCAAATGGTCTCGGTGGGGCAAACGGGGTGGACCATCAACACCCACGAGAACACCGATCGCCGCCGGGAGGAACTCGCACAGGCGAGGCGGACGAAGGTGTCCTGCGTGAGTTCTTCCGCCCGGGTCCGTCACGGCTCCCGACTCTGGGCCGGAAAGGAGCATCCTGACCCGTTGGAGGCCCGCCGAGCGAAAATGGTTGAGCCGGCCCGGCGCGTGGTCGTGGGGGCGTCCTCACCGTAAAATTGATCGTTGATTCATGCTGTGCGCCCAACCCATTTCGGCTCGCGTGCGTCGTAGTCCCAGAAATGCCGGTTTCGTGCCGGCCAAGGGCGGGATTCCGAATGTCTTGGCGCTTCTTCGCAACGGTGGGTCTGGTGGCTTTGGGTGTGCTCACGGGGCTTCTCGCTCCGGGGGTGGTGGAGGGCGCTTCCATGCAATCGGTGCCGACTAGTCGGTTGCTCTCTGGACGAACTACGTCAACGTCGAGACCGACAGCCAAGAGCTCGAACTCGTGGTGCACCGCAGGAAGCACGACGATCTGTATGTGGAGATCGAGAGCCACGACGGTGCGCTTCACATCACGAGCGTTTGCCGCATCGAGCCGCCCGAGGGCCCGCAGAGCATGTGGGAGCTGGGCTACGAACTGCACGTCCCGCGCGGGACACGCTTCGAGATCAGCACCGGCGAAGGCCGCGTGGTCGGCGGATGAAGCGTCAGGGCTTCTCCCAGTTGGTCAGCAGCTCGACGCGTTGCCCATCCGGATCGAGAATCAAGATCGCGTAGTCGCCGATGCGTGTCTCGTCGAGCACCGTCCCGCCCAGAGCCCGCACCTTGTCGAGGCGCGTGTCGAGGTCGTCGACGAGGAGGGACAGGTGCGTGAGGCCGGCTTCGTTCATGATGCGTGGGCCCCGTTCCTCGAGGCCGGCATCGGCGTAGTGCAAGAGTTCGAGAACGAAATCGTCGCAGCGCAGGTACACGGCCTTCAGGCCGACCGGCGCAGGGATACCGAGGAGCCGGCTCGTGCCTTCATCGGGTGCTGCGAGTTCCTTCACGACCTTGAAATCGAAGGCTCCGGTCCAGAAGGCTCGGGCGCGGTCGAGATCGGCAACGGCGTGGCCGACGTGATTTACTCGGACCTCAGCGGGCATGGGGACTCTCCTCGTGGAAGCGTGGGGTGAGCGTGACGTCGACGCTCTGCGGACCGAAAAGGAATGGTACGGGGACGTGAGCGAACTCGAAGCCCCGCGCGTGTGCGAGATCGCCGGGCGCGAACCGGTCCAGGAACACGTCGAGCGCCTCCTGGACCTCCATCCGTGACAGGGCCGCGCCGACGCAGAGGTGCGCGCCATGTCCAAAGGAGAGATGCGGTTCCGGGTCGACCCGGTCGAGAGAGAACGTCTCCGCCTCGGGGTAGATTTCCTCGTCGCGATTCGCGGATGCGATCGCGACGAGAATCCGTTCGCCGGGGCTGACGTCGAGCCCGCCGAGGAGGGTGGACTCGGTCGTCCTTCGGAGGACGAAGAGAACGGGAGGCGCGAGCCGCAGCGATTCCTCTACCGCGGCCGGCACGAGGGAGCGGTCCGCCCGCAGCCGTTCGTGCAGATCGTGGTGTACGATCAGCTCGTGCAGAAGGTTGCCGATCGTGTCGCGCGTGGTCGCGGTGCCGCCGAGGAGCAGGTTGACCAGAATCATTCGAACCATCGGGACGGGTAGCTCGGCGTCTTCGATCCCTGTCTGGACGATGCGGGTGATGGCGTCTTGTGGCGCGGTTTCGGCCGACAGCCGCGCCTCGATCAGGCCGTCGACGTAGCCGATGAAGTCGGGGAACGCGTCGGCGCGCCCCCGCGCGGAGTCCTTCGGGCCGCCTGTCGTGTTGGAGCTCACGACTTCTTCGGTCCAGTGCGCGAGCTTGGGGCTGTCCTCGAGCGGAACGCCGAGCAACTGGGCGATCACGAGGTTCGTGAGGGCGAGTCCGTAGCCGGTGATGAGATCGCCGCCCCCGGCGGCGACGAGCGTGTCGAGGAGCTGTTCTGCGTGTGCACGCACGAAGGGGCGGAGGTTCTCCGCGACGCCGCGTCCGCCGGCACCGGAACGCGCGAGTTGTCGGATCGGTCCGTGCTCGGGCGGGTCGAGCTCGCCGATGTTCCGATCCTCCATCGGGACGTATTGGCCATCGGGGCGAAATCCACCCTGCGCGCAGAACGTCCGGCTCTCGAGGAGGACCGTCCGGGCGGCTGCGTAGCGCGATGCGAAGACGAAGCCGTTGGCGAGTCGAACCACGGGCCCCTGGCGGCGGAGCGCGGCCGCTACGTCCCACATGCCGTGCGCCTCGGCGGGATCAAACGGGTTGAATGCGAGAGGGTCCTTCATACGAGCCCGCTACCGGCGTGAGACAGCGGTCCGTGGCTCATCGTCGTGAGTCGCTCCGGTGCTCCGCCGGTGATTCGGACGACTTCCTCGCCGAGGAACCCACACTGTTCGTCGGACACCCAGGGGCGAAGCGCGACGACCATGTCATGCGCGAGGACTTGTCGTCGGTCCAGGTATGCCCCCTGGCCGCTTCCCGCGATGGGGCCCTCGTGCCCCAGGCCGACGCTGTAAGCGAACGCGCCTCGGGGAAGGGGTTCGCCCGACGCTTGATAGGCGCTCACCAGCTCGGCCCCCGAACGCCCGGGCCGGCACTGTTCGAGGAGGCGGGCGAGGAGCTCGCGCCAACGCGAGTAGAGTGCGCGCTGTCCGGCCGAAGGATCGTCACCGTCCGGGCATCGCCACGTGCGCGCGAGTGATCCCTCGTAGCCGCTCCAGAGCGCGCCGCCGGACAGGACGACGAGCTGGCCCGGCGTGAAGGGCTCCGCGCGCGTTCCGAACGGGGGCACCGCGCCGGGTCTCGCGGGGTGGAAGGTTCCCTGCTGTGCGAACAGAGAGGTTCCCAGCGTGCACATGCGCTCCAGGTATCGTGACTGCAGCTCCTGGCCCGTGACGCCCGGGCGCAGAAGGTCCGCGGTGCACTGGAGGGACGACTCGGCGATCGCGAGGGCGACGCGGATGCAGTCGACTTCCGCCGGGAGCTTCACGCGCCGGAGCTCGCGCATCGTGGCTTCGGCCGCAACGATCTCGGCGTTCGGACAGATGTGGCCGATCAGATCGCGCGTCGGCACGGTGAGTCCGTCGACGCCGACTCGCTTCGCTTCGGGCAAGCCGGGTAGGGCGCGGTAGATGCCGAGAAGCCGGGCGGCGTCGAAGGATCGGCCGTAGACGTCTTCGCTCGGGAGGTCTTCGGGGGCGTCTTCGACGCTCGACGAGAGGGTCATGACATGGACGCGGCCGGTTCTGCGGATTGCGATGCAGGTGGGGAGATAGGCGCGGGTGTTCGATGTCCACAGCCGCCGCTGTCCCGCCACGTAGCGCGCGTTGGTTTCGCGGCCGAATAGGCAGGCATCCAACCCGAGCTGCTCCATGGCGGCAAAGACACGCCCGCGCCTCGCGCGGCGCAAAGCGGCGAAGTCGATGCCGGCGCGGTCCTCCCGCGGGCCGATCGCGATCTCGTGGCTCGCCACTACGGAGTCTCCTCGAAAGGAGCGTAGCCGTGGGCACTGAGGCGGTCACAGCCCGTGTCGGTGACGACGACCAGCTCTTCGCTGCGGTAGCCGCCGATTCCGTCCTGCCAGATCACGGGCTCGAAGACGATGGTCATCCCGGGGAGCAGTTCGATGTCGTCGTCGCCTTCGAGGCTACGGTCGGTTCCCATGAACGGCGCTTCGGCCGAATCGCATCCGACGCCGTGGGCGAGATAGAAGTGGTCGAGCTTGTATTGCGGTTCGAGAGCGATGACCTCGCGAACGATGTCGGTCGCGGAGCGGCCGGGGCGGACGGAGTCGTAGACGCAGGACATCACGTCTCGCCAGCGGCGGAAGCAGTCCTGTAGTCCCGCGCTCGGGGTCGGATCGTCTCCGCAGATCCAGGTGGCGCCGAAGTCGGAGTGGTAGCCCTCCCACACGAGGCCCGTGTCGCAGAGGATCAGGTCGCCTTCGCGCAGGAACCGGTCGCTCGACGCGATCGGGAAGCCGACGTCGCCGTTTACTGTGCGGGTCTGATCGGCTCGGTTCTTCGGGGTGAGGTTCCAGATCGGATCGACGCAGCTGGCGGTCGCTCCCAGCTCGAACGCGCGGCGGAACAGGAGGGCGGACAGTTCCGTCTGTCGAACGCCGGGCCGGAGCGCGGCCTGGACGTCCGCGATCGCAGCTTCGTTGATGCGCTGTGCGCGCACGAGGCAGCCGATCTCGTCGCGGGTCTTCTGAAGGCGTGCGGGGCCCGTCACCCGGGAGCCGTCGATCCAGGTGAACCCAGAGCTCGGATCGCCGAGGCGTTCGAGCAACGGGCCGGTCAGCTCGTCGATGCCGAGGCGAGGCTGGTCGCCGAAGATCGTTCGAAGCGCCGCACCGAGCGCGTCGATCCCCTCGGGGAACTCGACGTCCAATTCGCGGTGGACGTTCTCCGTCGGCACCTCGGGGGGGACGCCGTCCTCGAAGGGAGTCCAGACGTGGAGGACGGCGTCGGCTGTCAGGGCCACTACGGTCGGCTCGTAGTAGACCCGCATCGCGTCGGAGCACGGCCGCCGGACGCCGGCGTACTCCTGGTTCGAGGGTGAGAGCAGCACGAGGCCGTCCGCGCCCGAATCGGCGAGACTCGTTTGGAGGCGCGCCAGGCGCTCCCGCCTCATTAGGCTGAAATCAGGATCCACGTCGAGACGAGTATTGCTGACCTCACCGTGATTGGGAAAGGGCGGCGTCTACGGATAGTATCGCGCCTCGATGCCGTCGGACACCCCCACCCCCTCCGCCCTAGGAGTCGCGCTCCGAGATCTCGCCCGGCTGCGCGAGGTCGCCACAGCCGTCGCCAAGCACGGCTTCGGCGAGCTCCTGGCCGACACTCCCCTCGTGCGGAAGGCCTTCGGCGGCGATGCGCCGCCGGATGAAGAGACGGGGCTCGAATCGGAGTCGGCGGCCGTCCGGCTCGCGCGGCTCCTCGGCTCGCTGGGTCCGACGTACATCAAGCTTGGCCAAATCCTCTCGACACGCCGCGACCTCTTGCCCGACGAGTACATCACCGCGCTAGAGACCCTGCAGGATGATGCGCCCGTTCTCCCGGCGGGCGAGGTGCGGATGGCCGTGGAGGAGGGCCTCGGGGCGTCGATCGAAGAGAGCTTCCAGTCGTTCGACGAGAGGCCTCTGGGGACCGCCTCGATTGCGCAGACCCACCGCGCCGTCACGCACGCCGGGACGGCGGTCGTCGTGAAAGTGCAGCGTCCGGGCATCGAGGAGACGATGCGGGGCGATCTCGACCTGCTCTACCTCGCCGCGCAGGTTCTCGAAGCCAGCATCGACGAGATGCAGCTCATGGGCATCACCGACGTCGTCCAAGAGTTCGAGCGAGCGCTCCTCGAGGAGTTGGACTTCCGAGAGGAGCTGAAAAACCTTCTCGCGGCGCGGCAGTTCCTCGATTCTGAACGGAGCGTGGTCGTGCCGCGGCCGTTCCCAGAGCTTTCGAGTCGCACCGTGCTCTGCATGGAGCTCTTCGAGGGGTGCGCTCTGCGGGAGCTCACTTCGGGGAGCGACGAAGCACGGTCGGCAGTCGAGGAGCTGCTGGGCTCGACGTGCAAGCAGGTCTTCGTCGACGGCTTCTTCCACGGCGATCCGCACGCGGGCAACATCCTGGTCGACGGCGAGGGGCGCGTTTGCCTGATCGACTTCGGTCTCGTCGGCAAACTGCGCGAGGAGCAACGGCAAGATCTAGTGACGCTGATCGTCGCTGTGATCTCGGGCGACTCGGGCACGATCGCGCGTGTACTCCTGCGGATGGGGACGCCGACGCAGCGCGTGGATCTCGGCGCCTTGAAGAGGGAGATCGACCGGATTCACGAGGAGTACCTCTCGGGTGCTCGTCTGTCCGACGTCGACTCTGCAGGATTCGTCGAGGATTTCGCAGCCGCGGCGGGCCACTTTCGCATCAAGCTGGCCCCGGAGTATTCGGTCCTCACGAAGTCCGCTGCGACGCTCGAGGGCGTGATTCGCAGCCTCCATCCGGATGTCGATCTCGTGAGCCTGGCGCGGCCCTACGTCGAACACGTCGTGGCGGAGCGCTTCTCGCCCGCGTCGGTCCTGCAGGGCCTCGCCTCGGACCTGGGTGATCTCGGATCGATCGCGCAGCGCTTGCCCGCGCAGCTCGATCAGGTGCTGCACGACGTGGAGACGGGAAATCTGCAGGTGCACGCGGTCACGCCCGGCCTCGACGAGATCCCGGCGCTTCTCCACCAGATGGCGAGCCGGCTCGCGGTCGCGGCGTTCGCCGCGTCGCTCTCGATTTGTGCGGCCTTGCTCGTTGCCGGGGGCGGTGGGCACCTGACGCTCGGCGTCCTATGTGGGCTGCTCGCAGGCGGCGGCTGGACGGCACTCTTTTGGTGGCACTTCATCGGGCGCGGCAAGCCAGTGAAGCTCGGGCCGCTCCTAAAGATGTTCCGTCGCTAGAAGGTCCGAGCCCGACGCCGGCGTTGACGCCGGCCCCCACTCCGGAGCCGACGGGGTCGCCTCCGGTCCACCGGAGTTCGGTCGACCGGTTGGTCGGAATGGTTGCGCTCACGAGGGCTTGCCTCAATCGCTGCGCGTGAGCTCGATCGATCCGATGGTCTACTGCTGCGCAGCCTTGGGCCACACGAGCTGTACGTCGAACAGGTCGGCGGGGTGGATGCGGAGACTCGTGATGGGAATCCGCTGGAGCTCGATCTCTTTTGCGCGGAGGAACTTGTCGGTGTCGTCGCCGAAGCGCACGAGTTCCTTGGCGTTGCTGTCGACGGACCACGTGACGTAGTCGATCGCGCCGTTCTTGGAGAGGGCGTAGCCGTTCACGAGGCGGTGAGTGCGACTGAGCAAAGCGTGTTCATCGTGAGTTCCTTCGGGTGGGAGGGAGCCGGGGACCACCCCGGTAACGAAGGGGCGTTCAGTCGCGGTGCACGCCTGTGCATCGTGCTTGCTGTAAACTCCGCTCGAAGTGCGTGACGCCGCGGCGCCTACGGTGGCGGGTGCCGTCGGTGTCGCGAAGCGACTCAGGGGAGGTTGTAGAGACCCTTACAGTTGTCGCTCGTCACGAGGCGCACCGTCTCCGGGGGAAGGCTCGAGAGGGCGTGCGCAATGGCCTTTCGTGATTCCGGCCACGTGCTGTCCGGGTGGGGGTAGTCGGACGCCCACATGAAATTCCGGGGCGGAAGCAGTGGCAGAAGAGTCGGCCCCAGAGGTTCTTCCTCGAAGGTCGCGTAGATCTGCCGTTCGAAGATCTCGCTCGGCTTGGTCTTGATGCTGTAGCTCGGATACGGAGCGGAGTGCTTGTCGTACGTCGCGTCGAGTCGCGCCAGGAAATAGGGCAGCCACCCGACGCCGCACTCGGCGAGAACGAGATTGAAGTTCGGCACGCGCTCGAGGGCGCCGGAAAAGATCATGATCGCGAGCGGCTCGTCGAGCTGCATGGGGACCACCGAAGCGAAGGTGGCGATCTTCCAACTATCGCGTTCGGGCATGACGCGCGTTCCGCCGCCGACGTGAAAGCTGATGGGGAGGCGGGCCTCGGCGGCCGCGGACCAGAGTCGGTCCCAGGCGGGGTCTTCGATGGCGGCCTCGAAGGGGTTCAGGATCGCACCGCGGTGGCCGAGTTTTGCGCAGCGATGGAACTCCTCGACCGCGGCTTCGGGAGAGTCGCTCGGAAGGAAGGGGAGGGCGCTCAAGCGGTCGGGCGCGTGGCTGTTGAACTCCTCCGCGGCCCAATCGTTCCAGGCGCGCAGCGTGGCGTTCGTGTGTTCCACTTCGTCGATTGGGAAGCGGAACAACGCGGCGGGCCCGTACACGATCGAGGCGTGAACGCCGTCACGCTCCATGTCCTCGAGTCGCCGGACCGGATTGGAAGGGCGAAACGCGTCGTCCTCGAGCCCCTCGACCCGGGAAAGCGCGGTCGGATAGCCGCCGGTGCTGCCGCTCAACCCGAACGGTGTGTCGCCGACCATCCACACCTGGGCGCTGCCCATCTCCACGACCCGCGGGCCGATGTCACGGTACTTGGCGGGAAGTCGCGTCGACCACAGGTCGCGGGGGGTGGCCGAGATGTCGAGGTGGTCGTCGCAGGAGTAGATCCGGTCGGGAGAGCTCATGTCCGTTGTGTATCGTCGCTTGAGCGGGCGGTCCAGATGCCCCCCCCCCGGCGTTTGGGAAGGGGAGGAGGCGCGATCGATGCGCTCGGCGTCCGTCTCGACGATCTTCAAGCGATCGCCAGTACGACGAAGCTGACGGGGAGCGGGAAACTCCTCCTCTATGTGCTCCCGGTGGGAATCCCCAGCAATGTTTTCGGGCGCTTCAGCCAGACGCTCGGCGCGTTCCCGATCGGGCAGCGTATGCCCGGGTGTAGCCTGATCCCGGTGCTCGCGGTATCGGGCCGGCCGGTGATTTCAGTCGACTTCATCGGTCTCGGTCGCTCGGACAAACCGATCGACCTCGACGCGTATACCTACGACCAGCACACCGCGTGGGCCTGGCAATTCGTGGAGGAGCTGCGCCTGCAGGAGATTACCCTTTTCGGGCAGGATTGGGGTGGGATCGTGGGGCTGCGAATCCGTTCCGGCTGCCCGAGTCGAGCGAGATCGATTGCACGCTCGGTGACTTCGAAGGTTTCGCCGACTTCGATCGCTGGATCGAGTGGTCGCTTCGCACGCCGTTACTCCGGCCGAGCCAGGTCGTGGAGGATGCGACGGCGGGACTCGCAGCCTACGACAAGCCGTTCCTCACGCTCTTCGGCGCGCCCGATCCAGTGCTCGGATCCGAGGCGGTGCACAATGGGCTCTTCAATCTCGTGCCCGGCGCGAAGGGGCCCCATCACGATCCTTCTCGATGGCTGCATGCCGCCCTTGTTCCCGACGCTCTCGCCGGCGCCTGGCAACATCGAGATCTTCGGATCGATCGAAGCGGCGGTTTCTTCGTGCGACCCGGAGAACATCTTCGCGGGTGTCTGTCGCGGATTGTCGTTCGTATTCGGAAGCGAGACCTTTGCCCGCATGGACGAGTGTGAGATTGCGAGCTGTGAAGACCTCCGCGGTTGCCTGCTCGAGGCGAACTGCACGTTCCCGTTCGACCAGCGCGGGGCGTTGCCGGATCGATAACGGATCGACATAGTACCTTCATGAAGATTCGAGCGATTGACCCCTGGGTCAATGTGAACATGGGCGAGACCCGGCCCGAGGAATACCTCATTCGCGTGAAGGAGGACTACTTCAAGGCCGGGGAAGAGTTCTTTCAGAGCATCGAGGCCGAGAGGCTCGTCGCCGACATGGACGCGGCGGGCATCGAGAAGGCCGTGCTCTCCATCGGGACTCAGCAGCCCGATCCACGGGTGCTTCAGTTCCACGTGAAGTACCCCGGCCGGTTTGCGTACGCGGCGTGGCTGCAGCCCACGGGCAAGATGGATGAAGTGTGGGCTCTCGAGGCGCTCGTTCGCGACTATCCGATCGCGATGGCGCGCGTGGTTCCGTTCTCCGTCGATCGTCCTCCGACGGATCCCCTCTACTACCCGTTGTACGTGAAATGTATCGAGCTCGACTTGCCGGTGTCCATCAATACTGGGCTGCCGGGGCCGCCGATGCCGGGGGAGTGTCAGAATCCGATCTACCTCGATCGCATCTGTTTCCAGTTTCCCGAACTCAAGGTCTGCATGGCGCACGGTGCGGATCCCTGGTGGGGTGTCGCGAGCCGGCTCATGATCAAGTACCGCAACCTCTATCTGATGACGTCTGCGTACTCGCCGAAGTACTTGCCCGACGAGTTCGTTCATTTCATGAACACGCGGGGTAAAGACAAGGTCCTGTTCGCGTCCGATCACCCAGTGCTCTCGTTCAACCGCTGCCTCGCGGAAGCGCAGGCGCTCGATCTCCGCGAAGGGGTCCTCGACA
The DNA here is from genome assembly GCA_029243485.1 of Candidatus Binatia bacterium. Classification (NCBI taxonomy): domain Bacteria; phylum Candidatus Binatota; class Binatia (SeqCode); species Binatia bacterium. The sequence continues at coordinate 36,122 of JAQWRY010000013.1, forward strand.
AGTACCTTTACGCAAACGCGGAGAAGCTCTTCTTCTCGGAGCGGAAGCCTCGTTACTGATCGAGTTCCGCGGGGAGTGGGGAGGTAATCTCGAGGGGGGCTCCGGTCCTCGGGTGGGCGAGTCGAAGCGCGTTCGCGTGGAGGAGGAGCCGTTGCCCCGGTGCGGCGGTGCCGTACAGCGCGTCGCCGATGATGGGTGTCCCCAGCCCGGCGGGGTCGGCGCAATGCACGCGCAGTTGGTGAGTGCGGCCGGTGTGGGGTTCGAGGAGGAGGTCGGTGGTGTTCTCCCCGCGAGCGACGACGACGAAGCGGGTTGACGCGGGTCGTCCGGAGTCCACGTCGATGACTTGCCGTGGTCTCGTCTCCATCGGACCGCGGAGGGGGAGGCGGATCTCGCCGGAGTCCTTGGCGACCCTACCCCCGACCCTGGCGCGGTAGCGCTTCGCGACGCGGCCGCTCGCGAAGGCCGCACTCAGCTGCCGGTGGGCTTCGCGCGAGCGGGCGATCACGAGGACGCCGGACGTGGCCTGGTCGAGGCGGTGCGCGGACCGCAAAAATTCGAGGGGACGGAGTAGTTCCAGCCGCGTCTCGACGCAGTCCGCAGAGGCGCTCGTACGGCCAGGAACGGAGAGCAGGCCTGCGGGCTTGTCGATCGCGAGGAGGTCGTCGTCCTCGTACAGGATATCGAGGGGGGCGTGCGGGGCTTCGTGCCCACAGAGGAGATGCCCGAGGATCGGCCCGCACTTCTCGGCACATGGTGGATAGAACCGACCGTGTTCCCGTCCGCCCGACGCAGGCGGCGGCCCCCACCAGAACTCGGCGACGCCCGTGGGTCGAATCCCGCGAAGCGCGGCTTCGTGCAGGAGCTTCGGGGCGCAACACTCGCCGGCGCCGGTCGGGATGCCCGCGTGGAAGAACTCCTCGAGGCGCGCGTAGCGACCGGCGAAGTTGAGCAGTCCGTGGGAGGCGTGCATGGCTGCCTGCAGAGTGCGGGACCGGTCGCCGCGCTCGCGACGGAGGAGGGCTCGGCGTTCGCGCAGGTCGCTGGCCGTTTCTTCCAGAGGTGTGAGGGCCTCGCGTCGTTCGCGCCGTATCGCGCGAAGACGACCGCCTTCGCGCTGGGAGATGGCCTCCATTTCCGCGAGGCGGTCGGCGGTGTCCTCGCCGGAGGCTCGCAGTGCTTCGCGCTCGTGCTCGCGAAGCCGCTTTTGTGCGTTGCGCGCTGACACGAGCGCCGCGATCTCGTGGTCGAAGCGATGGCGTGCGGTCGCGAGTGCTCGCTCTGCGCCCGTGACGTCGAGCGCTTCGATTCGGGTGCTCAACTCGGTGAGGGCCGTGAGCGTGGCCGCCTCCGCTTGGGCAGTCAGCCGCGCGGATCGCGTCGGACCGACGAAGCCGTGCGCGAAGGGCTCTCCGTCGAGCATGCCGGAAAACGCATGTAGCTCCGCGGCGCTGCCGTCGGAAGATTCCCCGACGAGGACGCCGAACATCTTGCCGGCGCGCTCGAATCTCGGATCGTGCAGCAACCGAGCCATCAGCTGCTGGGCGACGGCCGCGGCGTCGGGGGTTCGCTCGAGGCCGTGGTGTGTACCGCACACGCGACACGCACCGCGATAGCTCGTGCTCTCGCCCGCCGGGCCTTGGGGGTGGGTCACGAGTCGAGTCTAGCAGGTCGTCTGGAAGCTTCGGATCAGGCGGGTGCGTCGGCGTCGTCTCGAGGCCAGGGCGCGGGCCGCGCTTTCGCGGTGGCAACGGGTCTGCCAGACTCTCCGTACATGCCCGTTTTACTTGCGTTGCTCGGCTTTTTTTTTCCGCGGATGGTTCTCTTCATCGTTTGGTTCATGGCGCCCGCGGCCGTCGAGCACGTCTTCGGTGGAAACTTTCTCTGGCTCCTCGTGGGGTGGCTGTTCCTTCCGCTCACGACCTTGGTCTACGCGTACTGCTTCGATCCGATCACGGGCGCGGTCCAGGGGGCCTCGCTGTTCGCGGTCGGCCTGGCGGCCCTGTTCGACCTTGGGATCATCGGAAGCGGCGCGCGCTCCCGGCGGTGACGCCACGGGCAAACCAGCCGGCGGTTCGGTAAACTGACCGTCATGAAGTTCGATCTTGAATCCGATGAGCGCGCCTTCGCGGAGGAGGTCGAGGCCTTCCTCAACGAGAACGCATCGCCCGACGTGATGGACCCGCACCCCGAGCAGTTGTCCCAGACGGTGGATACGCCGGCGAAGCGAGCTTTCATAGGGAAGCTTGCCGAGCGTGGGTGGCTCGGCATGTCCTGGCCGAAAGAGTACGGCGGCCGGGAAATGTCGGGCATCTACGACTTCGTGCTCACGGAGGCGCTTGCACGGCGTGGGGCGCCGCAGCCCGGCAAGGGCGTCGGGATCGTGGGCAAGACGCTGATCCGGCACGGAAGCGACAAGATGAAGAGCGAGGTCCTGCCGAAGATCCTTCGCGGCGAGATCGAATTCGCGATCGGTTACAGCGAGCCGGACGCCGGCTCGGACGCTGCTTCGATGCGACTCAAGGCGGAACGGAAGGGCGACGGCTGGGTTCTCAACGGCGCCAAGCTGTGGACCACGTCCGCCCACTTCGCCGACTGGTATTGGGTGGGGGCCCGAACTGATCCGGATTCGAAGCACAAGGGCATCACGCTGTTCCTGATTCCGATGAAGCACCCGGGGCTGAGCATCCGACCGATCTGGACAATCGGGGACGAACGCACCAACGAAGTGTTCTTCGAGAACGTCGAGGTCTCGGCCGACATGGTCGTCGGGGAGGTGAATCACGGTTGGACGTACATCTGCGAAGCTCTGGATCTCGAGCGATTTGCAATGATGCCGATCGGTGGGCTCGAGAAGAAGGTGGAAGCGCTTTGCGCGCACGCGCACGATGCCGAGGTCTCCGGCCGGCGTCTTCGAGAGGACCCGATCGTGCGTCATCAGATCGCGCGGCTCGTAACCGAGCTCGAGGTTTCGCGCATGCTTCAGGCGCGGGTCATCTCCTCTGCGCTGAAGGACAAGATTCCGACGATCCAGTCGTCCCAATACAAGCTGTTTATGAACGAATGTGGACAGCACGTGGCGGATGCCGCTCTCGATCTCTTGGGGCCCGACGGCGTTTTGCGCCCGGGCGAGGAGGGGGCGCTCCTGGATGGGAAGTTCGAGCGCAGCTATCGGTACACGGTCGTCGACACGATCGGCGGCGGCGCGAGTGAGATCCAGAAGAACATCATCGCGACGCGCGGACTCGGCCTGCCGAAGAACTTCTGAGCGGGGTGCGTTTGCCCGGCGGGGGCTCGCCGCGATATCCCTGGGGGTGTGAGTTCGGGAATTTTTCTCCTCTCGAGCCTCCTTGCGACGCTCTGCTTGCCGACCGTTGCCGGCGGGCAAGAGACTGCGCCCGAGGGCGCGACCCTTTCGCGGCACGAGAGCCGCAGCATCGAAGAGATTGTCGTCACCGCCCGGCGGCGTGCGGAGCTGTTGGAGGATACGCCGATCTCCGTCACGGCACTGAGCGAGGCGACGCTGCGCGAGGCCGGTGTCACTCGCCTCGACGAGATCCAGGAACTCGTTCCGAACCTCCAGATGCCGACGGGACGTTCGGGCCTCGAGGGTCGCATTCGGATTCGAGGGATCGGCACGTCGACCAGCGAGGTCGCCTTCGATCCGGGCGTCGGAGTATACGTAGATGGCGTTTATCTGCCGCGGTCTCTCGGGCAGCTCGTCGACGTGCTCGACATCGAGCAGGTGGAGGTCCTGCGCGGCCCCCAGGGGACGCTCTTCGGAAAGAATACGGTCGGCGGGGCGCTCAACATCACGACCGTGAAGCCGACGCAGCAGCTCGAAGCGTGGGCCCTGTTGCGGCCCGGCAATCTGGGCTCGTTGCACACGCGGATGATGGTGAACACGCCGATCGGAACCGGTTGGCTGCGCGAGAGACTGGCGGCGCGAGTGGCGTTCAGTTCCACGAATCGGCGGGGGTACACCTACAACACGTTTCGAAATGAGTACTGGTCCGATACGAACTCTCTCGCCTTCTTGGGCTCGCTTCGGTTCACGCCGGTCGACGACGTATCGATCAACGTGAGTGGCTCGTGGTCGCGCAATCACGGTCGCCAGCGGGGCGGGCAATGCCTGGTCGTTCGCGAGACCGTCCTCGGAAACCTGCAGCCGGGGCTGTACGACGCGTGTCGCGCGTCGGGGAAGTATGAGTTCGAAGCCGATCCCGCGACGATCGCGGACGTCGAGAGCTACGGCACGTGGGGAACCATTGCATGGGACGTGGGTGAAGTCGGGCCCATTGATCACCTCAAGGTGAAGTCGATCACCTCGTGGCGTCAGCAGCACCCGCGCGGGCGGGACGACTTCGACATGACGGAGTTCCCCGTAATCCAGCTCGCGAGTGTCGGCGGCGGGGTGCTCGACGGCGAGCCCGGGTTCCAGCAGCAGATCAGCCAGGAGATCCAGCTGAACGCTTCGGCGTGGGACGATCGTCTCAACTTCGTGGGCGGCTACTTCGTATTGTGGGAGAAGGGCACCGCGCTCTGGACGATCTGGGCAATGGGCAACGCACTCGACGCGGCGACCACGACGGACGTGGACTTCAGCAACTGGACGTGGGCGCCGTTCGCGCAAGCAACGCTGGACATGACGGATTGGGCGAGCCTCACGGCGGGGCTGCGGTACACCGAGGACAAGAAGGGCCTGCACCTCCTGTTCTACGATCCCCGCATGCCCGAGCCGCCGCAGCTCGATCGCGACAAGAGCGTGATCTTCTCTGCGTGGACACCGATGGGGAGCCTCGCGCTTCGACTGCCCGACGAATATACGGACGGCACGCCGCTGAACCACCTGATGGGGTACTTCACGTACTCTCGCGGGTTCAAAGGGGGCGGCTTCGACGCGGTGACATCGCCGTTTGCCGAGGAGCTGAACCGGTTCGATCCGGAGACACTCGATTCATTCGAGTTTGGAGTGAAGACGATCTCGTTCGAGCAACGGGTGACGCTCAACTTGTCACTCTTCCTCGGCAACTATGAGGATATTCAGATCACGAAGTTCCAGGACCTGGGCGACACCGATGGCGACGGGTTGCCGAACCTTCAGCGCGTTACGCTCAATGCGGCGAGCGGGACGACGAAGGGTCTCGAACTCGAACTGCAGGCCTTGCCGATGGACGGGCTGCGAATCACGGGCTCTGTCGGACTGCTCGACGCTCGGTATGACGACTTCGAAGGCCTAGACGACGTGACGGGCGACAACGTCGACCGGGCCGGGCAACGGTTCTTGCTGACTCCGGAGATCCAGTCCCACATCGCTATCCAGTACTCGCTGCCGGTGTCTTTCGCGGGGCCGCAGTGGCTGCAGGGTTGGATCACTCCCCGGGTGGACTGGTCCTATCAAGGGAACGTCCTGTATCTGGGCCCCGAGATCCCGCAGGGCACGCAGTCGGGGTACAATCTCGTGCACCTGCGGGTCAGCTACGACTTCCTCGACGACCGGGCACAGGTCGGACTGTGGACCCGAAACCTCCTGGACGAGGCATACTTCGACTACGCGTTCTCGTCGTCTTCGAGTTTCGGGACCGGAAACCGCTGGTTCCAGGTCGGCCGAACGTACGGCGCGGAACTGAGCTACCGGCTCTGAGCGGGGACGGGGCGCACGATGCGCGTGCATTGGGTTCTTCACGAACTGGGCCTGCCGCACGAAACGCGCCCCATCCAGTCTCGGACGGGCGAAACGCAGACGCCCGAGTACCTGGCGCTCAACCCGGCCGGTAAGATCCCGGTGCTCCGAGAAGACTCCCGGCCGTTACGCGCACAGCCCGCGGTCCGGATCCCTCAGTCCAAAAAGCTTGCCGTCGCAGCTACAAACGCTTCCGAGGTCGATCCGTAGAGCGGCTCCGGAGTCGGCGTCGGCGTCGGAGTCGGAGTCGGAGTCGGAGTCGGCGTCGGAGTCGGAACGGGCGTCGGAGTCGGAACGGGCGTCGGAGTCGGAGTCGGAGTCGGAACCGGCGTCGGCGCCGGCGTCGGAACGAGCGTCGGCGTCGGTACGGATGTCGGCGTCGGAACGGGCGTCGGCATCGCGTCGAGCGAAGGGCACGTTGCGGGTGCCGGGGCGCCCTTCGAGCGCCAGTTGCCTTTCTTCGCGCTGTCCTTGCGGAACGGGCGGTTGAACTTCGTGCAGTAGCGGGTGTCGCCGAGCGTGAGCTCGTCGACGACAGACCTGTCGCCCACAGGGAGCGTGAAGTTCTCGTCCAGGCTGTGGGGGCCCTGGCAGGTTAACTTGATGCTGCTGTGGGTGATGCGGATGGATCGGCAGGGGTCGTTGGCCGTGCCGTAGCCGATGTAGCGCCATCCCTTGATTCCGGCGGGGAAGCCAAGGCCTCGCCAGTTTTCGGCGGGCAGGTCGATTCTGTCGCAGCCTGGGCCGGCCGGGAAGACGCACTTGCGGAAGGTTCCGCCGACGATGGTCGGGTCGTCCGCGCTACCGGGCTTGGGCATCTTGATGCTGCTCCCTCTGGGAGCGCGTGAACGCATCTTTGCAAGGCGGGGTAGACCGGTGTTGGTCTCGATTCGCGCGAGGCCGGATTGGCCGCGAATCGGGTAGTCGATCGCGAAACTGGCCGAGGGCAACGCGAGCGCAGCGATGAGCAGTAGGTACAGGGGCGTGAAAAAAGCGTGAAGCCTCATCGAGCTTCTCCTTCAGAACTAGAGAATAGAGTTCGCGATGTTATTTCGTGGCGATACTCCGATGTCATACCCATGGTCAACCCACAAGGCGGGCCCACGCAGGTGCAATGGCAGATGCCATATTGCTCTCGGCACTCCGAGTGACGTGAACTTTCAGTGCTCTCGCGGATCCCGCCGCGGTCTTCTCCTCGCCCGAGGCCTTCAAGTGCTCGAGCAGGATGCGCCGGACTTCGCGGACCGTGGCCGGGTTCGATTGCACGGAGTGGCTCGACTTCACGACGACTTCGGATTCCACCTCTTCGAGGTGGGCGCTCTTGTACTCGACGACGCCGTCGTTCCCTTCCTCGACCGGACCGTCTCCCGCGACGGCGATGATCGAGTGGCGAGGGACGTGGGCTGCCATCGGGATCGCTTGCAGGACTCGATTGAAACGACTGTCGGGCGCCATGTTGTTGACGGCGTTGGGGACCTCCGACTCGTTGAACGCGACCGTACCCTTCGTCGCTAGTTCGAGCGGAACGCTGACGGCTTGGATCGGGATTTTCAAGACGGTCTTCGAGACGGACACGAGCCCCGCGCCGATCTGGCCGAAGATGCCCCCCGCGACGAAGCTGCCTTTGTGTGGAGTCGCGACGAACACGGCACGTTTTACGCCCGGCGTCGGTGAGAAGATCATCATCTCCTCCAAGGTCGCGCGCTCGTCGGGTTCGAGCTCGAGCTCACCTGGGGGTTGGATCCCGAGCGATTTCCAGTCGAGCTCCGTCGAGTCGGCGATCGCCCCGCGCACCAGCAGCCCGCCCTGGCTATGGCCGATCAGGACCATGTCGCGGATGGCGGGGTCGTCGCCGTCCGGGTCGAGCTCGTGGAGGGTTTCGCCGATCGCCTTGCGGAGCTTGGCCGCGGAGTACGCGATCGGGTTGCCGCTGTTGTAGGTGAAGAACCAGAACTGGAAGTACTTCTGGATCGTCGGGTCGTTGTTCAGATCGTTGAACAGGCCGGCCCAACGCGCCGGGCTCGAGGCGGTACCGTGCACCAGGACGACCGGGATTGCGTCTGGCCGGTAGGGCTCGGCGAGGGAGATCCCGGGCGGGATCGTCTCGTCGGCGCCGGAGAGGAATCCGGCCAACTCGAAGTCCCACACGGGGGAAGAGCCCAGCAGGTACGCATACGCCGTCGTGGTCTGCGCTTCGAGGGGGATCACCTGACCGGCGACCGAGATCGTCGGAGTGGCGAGTGGGTCGTAAAGTTCCAGGGTTCCGTGGAGCGTTCCGGTCCGGAGTTGCTCCAGCCCACCGTCGACCCGAAGGAACGCGGTCGCCGGGATGTCGAGCTCCGGCGGATAGAGGCCCTTCTCGCCTAAACGGAGTGTTCGCGTGCCGATGAGAGGAGCGCCGAGTCCGGGTTGTCGGTAGCGGGCCGCGAGACCGTCGACCTCGTAGATGTCGGCCGGCTGGAAGGTCTCGAAGAGGACGTTGTCCTCCCACTGGATCGTCGAGACAGGGACGGTGATGGCGATCTGCCCAACGGGGAGCCGTCGTGTGCCACTCTCGAGCAGGAAGTGGTCGCCATCGTCGGTCGAGAATGCTCGGGCGAGAGCGCGGTTGTAGATGTCCGCCGCGATGCGCGTCCGCGGGTCCCACGCGGTCGGCTTCGCTCCTTCGAGATCGCCGAACAGGTAGAGATAGGCGTAGACTGCCGCACCGAGATACTCGGTCTGCCTCTCGGTGCGTTGCCCCTCGAGATACGCGAGCTCCGCGAGAGCGAGCAGGGGCCCCCGGTAGCCGTCCACGACCGCGCGCTTGTGCATCTTGATCAGCATGTCGCGCCGGGCCTTCTCCTCGGAGATCCCCGCCAGGTGCAACTCGATGCTCGAGAAGCGCGTGGTCTCGCCGGTCTCGAGGATGCTTGCCGAGTCGCCTTGGTAGACGTCGTGCGGACTCACCCGCTTCACGGTGACGGCCGGGCCGCAGGCGACCAGGGTCAGAGCTAGCAAGACGAGGCCGAACTTTCGCGACGACATCCAGCGAGATTCGCGGTTGCGCGCTCCGGAAACAAGCAGCGGGTCCGGTGGCCTTCGCCTGTGGGCGGAATCCTGGTAAGCCGGGCTCGATGGACGATCGACTGCCCACGCTGGCCGAACTCGAGCTGACGGTGCTCGACCCCTACCCGGATTGGAAGGCCCGCAGGGAGGCCGGGCCGGTCGAGATCAAGCAGGTGATGGGGCTTCCAAACGCGAAGGCCTTCACGCGAGACGCGTGCGAGGCCGTGCTGAAGGATGAAGCCGCCTTCTCGGCGAGGGTGAATCAGGAGAGCATGGGCCCGTACATGGGGACGGTCCTTCTCGGGATGGATGGCCCCGAGCACACCGTGTACCGGAACCTCGTCTCGCACGCGTTCCGACGCTCGGCCCTCGAGCGATGGGAGTCGGAGCTCATCGAGCCGACGATCGGGGAGCTCCTCGATGCGATCGTCCCGGACGGCCGCGCGGACCTCGTTCGTGCTGTCACGAGCCGCTATCCGCTCAAAGTGATCACGAGCCTCATGGGCGTACCCGTCGAGGATGTGGATCGCTTCCAATCGTGGGCGGAAGACGTGAGCAGTGGCCCGCTCAACCCCGAACGCGGACTCGCGTCCTCCAAGGCGATGCGCGACTACCTCACGCCCATCGTCGAGGAACGAAAGCGGAATCCGAAGGACGACCTGGTGACCGACATCGTGACCGCCGAGGTCGCCGGCGAGCGTCTCTCCGACGAGCACATCTACGGGTTTCTCCGACTTCTGTTGCCGGCCGGAGCGGAGACGACGTACCGGGTCTTCGGCAACACGCTCTTCGCACTGCTCTCTGATCAGAGCGCGCTCGAACGCGTTCGCACCGACCGCTCGCTCGTGCCTCGGGCGATCGAGGAGACGCTTCGATGGCAGACGTCGGTGACGTTGGTGTCTCGCGTGGCAAAGCAGGACACTAAAGTCGCCGGGTGCCCGATCGCCGCGGGGACGGTGGTATCGATGATGGTCGGCGCGTCGAACCGCGACGAGCAACATTTCGAGGAACCGGACGAGTGGAATCTCGATCGTCCCGAACAGCCGGGGCACCTGTCGTTCGGATGGGGACGCCACCTGTGCCTCGGGATGCATCTGGCGCGTCTCGAGTTGTTGGTCGGGGTGAACGCCGTGCTCGACCGATTGCCGAATCTGCGGTTCGATCCCGGTGCACCGCCAGCCGAGATCCGTGGTCATGCGTTTCGCGGGCCGGTCACGTTGCCGGTCCTCTTCGACCCGTCCTGACCCCGGCGCCAGTGAAACCCCCAACTCCTTCGCCGGGGATCGCTCCGACCCGCCAGCGACTCCCGCGTCCGACCGAGGTCCGTAGAAGCTCCCGTGCCCGCTGGAGACCAAGACGAACCACCGAAGCCCCCCCTCCGACAAACCGCCACAAGAGTGACGATTAGAGAAACCGCCGAGATTAAAGAACTTCCCTGGCGACTGGGAGTATTTCCCCGCCCGGGCGTGCGCCCCGCGAGCCGGTTGCTAGGAATCATCCGACTATTCTTCCAACCTGCACGACAGAAGGGGACGAACCATGGGCGAGCTGCGAATGCTCATCGACGGCAAGCTGGTGGAGGCCGAGGGTGGGGCGACTTTCGATAACCTGAATCCGGCGACCGAAGAGGTCTTGGGGCAGGTCGCGAGCGGTTCCGCGAGCGACATGGCGCGCGCCGTCGCTGCCGCCCGCCGTGCCTTCGACGGCACGGATTGGGGCACGGACGGAGCGTTTCGCAAGAAGTGCCTGCTCCAACTCCAGGCCGCGCTCGAAGGCGAGCGCGAGGAGCTTCGCTCCGAGTTGGTGGCCGAAGTCGGTTGTCCGCTGTTGACGACGTTCGGCCCACAGCTCGACGCACCCCTGCGCGAGGCGCTCACCTGGCCGGCCGCCCAGATCGACGAGTTCCAATGGGCGCGTTCGATCGGCCTCGGGAACCCGTTCGGGATCGGGGACAACGAGCGCGAGGTTTGGAAGGAGCCGATCGGCGTCGTCGCCGTGATCGTGCCGTGGAATTTCCCGCTCGAGATCATCCTGAACAAGCTTGGGCCCGCTCTTGCGATGGGGAACACGGTCGTCCTGAAGCCGGCTCCGGACACGTCGTGGAATGCAACGCGGATCGGTCGGCTCATCGCGGAGAAGACCGACATGCCGCCGGGTGTCGTGAACATCGTGCCGTCCCGAGATCACGCGGTGGGTGAGGTTCTAAGCAGGTCGCCCGATGTCGATCTCATCGCGTTCACCGGCTCGACCGCCACCGGCCGTCGGATCATGGCGGCGGCTGCGGAGACTCTGAAGCCCGTCTTCCTCGAACTCGGTGGGAAGTCGGTGAACCTTGTTCTCGATGATGCGGATTTTGCCGCGACCGTTCCCGGTGCCGCCGGGATGTGCATGCACGCCGGACAGGGCTGCGCGATGTCGACGCGGCTGCTCGTGCCGAAGTCGCGTTACGACGAAAGTGTCGAACTCGCGAAGGTCGCGTTCGAGAACGTCGGCTACGGAGACCCGACCGATGCCTCGAATTTCCAGGGCCCGCAGGTTTCGAAGCTGCAGCAGGAACGCGTGCTCGGCTACATCGCGAAAGGCCGCGAGGAGGGGGCCCGCGTCGTGACGGGCGGAGGCATTCCGAAGCACCTGTCGAGGGGGTTCTTCGTCGAGCCGACCGTGTTCGCCGACGTCGACAATTCGATGACGATCGCGCAGGAGGAGATCTTCGGGCCGGTACTGTGCGTGATTGGCTACGACGACGAAGCCGATGCGGTACGAATCGCCAATGACTCGCCCTACGGCCTGTCTGGGATGATCACGTCCGGGAGCCTCGATCGCGCGAAGAGCGTCGCGCGCCGTATTCGGACCGGCACGCTCGGGCTGAACGGCGGGATCTGGTACGGCCCCGACGCCCCCTTCGGCGGCTACAAGTCGTCGGGAATCGGCCGTCAGTGCGGGCGCGAGGGGCTCGAGATGTTCACCGAGACCAAGACTGTCGGTTGGCCGGCGGCGTCCTGAGGAGAGGTTTCATGGCAGATCTGCAGACCGAGCGTTCCGGCAACGTTCTCACGATCACGTTGAATCGCCCGGAGCGCATGAACGCGATCTCGGGCAACATGCTGACCGGCCTCGCGGACGCGCTCCGGAGCGCCGACCTGGAACCTGACGTGCGGTGCATCCTCCTCACGGGTGCCGGCCGCGGCTTCTGTGCGGGTCTGGATCTGCAGGACGTGTCGGCCATGGGGGGCGGTTCGAGTCTCGCCCCGGGCGGGCGCGGCCAGAGCCAGAGCGCCGTCAAGATCGACGGTCTGCCGCCCATGGTTCTGCGGCGGATCGATACGCCGATCATCTGTGTGATGAACGGGCCCGCCGCGGGCTACGGGATGGATCTGGCGCTCGGGTGCGACATGATCCTGGCGTCCGACCGGGCCAAGATGGTCTGCCCGGTCCGGCGTGGTGTCGTGCCGGAGAGCGGCGGGACCTGGCTCCTCCCGCGGCTGGTGGGCTGGCAGAAGGCGTCGGAGATCCTCCTCATCGGGCGGCCGCTCGAGCCGGCCCAGTTGCTCGAATTGGGCCTCGTGAACCGGGTCATCGAGCACGATCGCCTCTTGGACGAGGCCCGTGCCTGGGCCGAGGAGATCGCGGCCAACGCCCCCCTGGCGGTCGCGGCGACCAAGCGGTCGATGCGCCTCGGGCTCGAGTCGAGCTTCGATGCCAATGCCCACCACGTGATGGCGGAGCTCCTCCAGCTTTTCCGCACCAAGGACTTCGCAGAGGCGCTGGCGTCCTTCCTGGAAAAGCGCGAGGCGACGTTCGAGGGCCGCTGAGTCGGGTCGGCGTCCGGTTCGACGGGTGGGCTCGAAAGCGCTTTCCCGTCCAATTCGGCGGGGCTAGTGTCCCAGGTCATGAAGACAGCTCAGCGAATCTCACTCGGCGCGGTGCTCCTCCTTGCCGCGTGCGGCGACAGTTCCCCGACTGGTTCGGGGGTGAACCCCGAAAACTCACTACGAACATTCGATTTTTCGGCTTTCGAGGCTGAGGTCGACGCGTTCATCGCGGATAACGCCGAGGTCGAAGGGGTCGGCGCCATCATCGTCCACCGCGACGAGGGTGTGGTTCTGAAGAGGGGCTTCGGCAACTACCACGAGGACCGGATCTCGCTGATCGCGTCGTCCTCCAAGATGATCACGGCGGGCGTGCTTCTACGGCTCCAGGATCAGGGCATTCTCGACATGAACGAGCCCATCGTTGAGGCAGTGGGGGAGTGGGGGAACGACAACCCTGCGATCACCCCGGCCCAGCTTGTGTCGAATAGCTCCGGCCTGGTGGGCCTCGGGCCCGATCCGACCTACGGGCCGTACCTCTGCCAGTACCTCTTCACCGGCACGCTCCAGGACTGCGCTCGGCAGATCTTCACGACCGATCAGGACGACGCCGACGTGATCCCGCCCGATACGGAGTTCCGCTACGGGGGCGCCCAATGGCAGGTCGCGGGTGCCGTGGCCGAGATCGTCTCGGGCAAGAGCTGGGCGGAGCTCATCGACGAGACCTACACCCAGCCCTGCGGCCTCACGGCGCTGGGTTACAACAACCACTTCGTCCAGGTCATGGCCGAAGACGGAGATCCCTTCGGCTACCCTCCCGCCTTCGACGGCAACCCGGGCGTTCTGCTGCCGTCGGACAACCCGAACATGGAGGGCGGGGTATACACCTCCATCGCCGACTACGGGGAACTGCTCTTGATGCATCTGCGGGGCGGGATGTGCGGTGAGAACCGCGTGCTGTCCGAGGCCGCGGTCGCCCAACTCCACGAGGACCGCGTTGCGCGCACGTACGGCAATGGGCCCGGCTACGGCATGGGCTGGTGGGTCGACCGGCAGAACCCGTCTCTGATCACCGATCCGGGCGCCTACGGCTCCACGGCTTGGCTCGACGAGGACCGCGGTTACGGCGCCTTCCTCGTGATCGAGGTCACCTCGGACCTGGGCTCGACTCTCACGCGGCGCACCATCGGGCACGTGAACGAGGCGATCGACGCCGCGGGCTAGGCGCTTTCGGGGGCCTGGCGGCGGTTCCTGAACGAAAAAAGGCGGGTGGGGTTGATTCCCCACCCGCCTTTTTCTTTCAAGGGACGAGTGTCGACTTAGAACAGAACCGTGTCGATGAACGCGCCACTAGGCGACTGGCAGTTCAGGTTCGAGTTGAAGCTCTGAACCAAAGGGTTGATCGAAGCGACCGAACCGGCTCCAGAGTTCGAACACGGGGGAAGCGGCGTGATGCCGG
>JAQWRY010000014.1 GCA_029243485.1 Candidatus Binatia bacterium
CGACGTCGTGTCTTGCGCTGAATGTCGCGGACGACCTTCTCCGCGCTTTGTCCCTTTCCCATCGGATTCTCCTTCCGTTTGGGCCGGGAGTGTCTCTTATTTCATCGACCTATTTGGTCCAACCGTCTCTGAACCCGAACACGCTGAACTATGCTCCCGGGGTCGGGGATGGTTGGGGATACACCCAACGGTCCATCTCCATCTTCCACCGACATCCGAGCGCGCGGTACAACTGCGCGACGACGACCAGCTGATCTCGACGCGTTCGTGCGAGGCCGAGCTCGGCCGGGAACAGCTGCTACTTCAGCGCCTTTACCCCCCTCTCCCGTTGCGCGGGTTCCTCGATCAGGTTCTGCTGGGATGTGAGCAAATTCGAAGCCTCGGCGAACGCCTGCAGGACAGCCTGCTCGTAGACTGCGCCCCCCGCTTCCCACACGGCCACCTCTACCCGGTACTGCTCGTGGTTCAACCCACAGCTGAAGATCGGACCCGAAATCGCGACCGCTATGTTCCAAACGCCCGCCACGCCGCCCGGCGGCTACGCCGCGGCCGCTTGAACCCGAAAACTCGACCTGGCTCAAGGCTTCGCGGTGGCGGCTACCCGGCGACCTGGGAAGATAGGCCGTTCGTGCTTCCTATCGCCATCTTCTAGAATCGAACCAGTATCTCTGACCATGGGCCGGATTGTAGCGAGGAGGGGCCGCACTGCCAGCGCTGACGCCGGACAACCCCGAGGGGGGGCTCGGATCCCCCTGCGAGCCCCGCAGGGGGCAACTACGGCACCGGAGCCCAGGCCCAAAGAGCGACCAGAAATCCGTAGGTGAGCGCGGCGCCCGAGAGCAAAACCGGTGTCCCCACGTAGCGACGGAGGACCGCGTACCCAAAGATCATCGCCGCCGGGAACGCACAGTACGTGTACCGCACCAGCATGGGCCAATCCTGCCACGCGTACAGCACCACAGAGAGCACGATCGACAGAGGCAACGGCCAGCCAAAGAGCCAAGCCTCGACCCCTGCACGCGCACGACCACGAAGAAACGGCGCCAGACCGAGTGGCAAGAAGAAGAGGACACTCGACAACCCAAGAATCACGCGGGCCACATCCCCGCCCACGGGGAACGCCCACTCCTGGGGTAGGACCATCTGCTGATACGAAAAGAGCTGCGTCGCGAAGTGAGACGCTGCATCCCCCAACGTGTGGTCCTTCCCCTGCGGGTTGATGATGTGCATCTGCATCCCCCGCGCAACGCCGTTTGCCGTAGCCGCCCCATAGTGGACGAAGTTGAATGCGACCCACGGCGCGAGCACGAGCGGTGGGAGGGCGACTACGAGCGCGCCTCGCCCCCTCGCCAGGATCCCGCGCCGGACCGCGGTAGCGACGGCGAGTACGAGGACAAAGGCAAAGCTTACCGCCGTGAGCCGAGTGAGGAGCGTTACTCCGAGCATCACCCCGGCAGCCCAGAACGGGAGGGCGCTCCGCCGAGCGAACCCCTGTTGCAGGCAGAGAAGTACGAACGTCGCGCCCAGGATTTCGAGGCCTGCGTTCCCGATGTGCACGGAACGCACGACCACGCCCGGAAGCAATACGACGTTCAGAACGTACGCGGCCGCGATCGGCCACTCCTCCCCGAAAAGCCGCCGGCTCAGCTCGAGCAGAAGGGCCGCCAACCCGAAGAGGAGAGCCACCCCGAACGCACGGAGAATCGTCACCTGCGTGCGATGATTCGTCGTGAGCCGGCTCACCGCCGCCGCAACCACGTA
The DNA here is from genome assembly GCA_029243485.1 of Candidatus Binatia bacterium. Lineage (NCBI taxonomy): Bacteria > Candidatus Binatota > Binatia (SeqCode) > Binatia bacterium. Next base: position 1,762 of record JAQWRY010000014.1, read on the forward strand.
ATACAGCGGCGGCTGGAAGGCCTCGTAGACCTTGCCCCAAATCCCCATGAGCTCCGCGGGACGGACGGATTCCTGCGGATAGATTCCGCGCGCAAGCGCCGAGACCTCCGGGCGAATCGTGTCGCGGAGGAGCGGAAGGCGGCCCTCCTCCGAAACGAACTGAACGTAGGAGTAGTGACTTCGCTCGTCGATCGGGCCGAAGACCGGGGTATCGCGCGTCACCCTCGCGCCCACCACGCCCAGCGCAAGGAGTTGAGCCAAGACCAGCGCGGAAGCCAGTGCGCGAACGTTCAACACGCGCAAACGAGGTCGGCGGCGCGCGTCAGGCCGCGCGCCGCGGACCGCCGGTCGTGCCGGGCCAGCGAGAGCTCCCGATCGTGTCGACGAAAGGCCAGAAGCCCTCTGGATCCAGGCCTCCTTCGAGTGTGATGTCGCGGGCGGTCGGATTCGCCGTCCACAGGTACGCCGACGCGGGCCCACTCATCGGTAGAAGCGCTGCGATCGGATCCCATGGGCTCTCGAGGAGCTTGAGCTCCCCCTCGAGGTTCTCGCGACGGACCGGCTGGTAGGCCGTTTTCACCTGGACGACGTGCGGAGGGAAATCGTACGCCTTCTCCGCGCCACCAACGGCACGCGAGACCTTGACCCACCATTCATTCTCTTCGTGCGCGTCCGGCACTGCCGCGACCTCGCGGCTGGCTCCCCGATACTCGAGAAACGTGTAGCCCTGGTGGGTGCACCGCGCGCGAACGGCGTCGCCGACGCGATAGTAGTCGATGTCGCACGGGTACTTCGGCTGACCGTTCATGTCCTTGCTGATGTAGATCGCGGACTCCTGGTCGATGCCATATCCGATCGTGTAGACGCCTTGGCGGCCGCGGTAGTCCGCATCGACGGCGATCACGACTCCGAACTCGGGCTCGTCCGGCACGGGGTAGCAATAGATCGAAATGTGGACTTGGGAGGCGGCTCCAGGATCCACGCCGGGCGGCAACAGATCCGCGAGATGGGCCGGGGCGGTCGGGTAGTCGATCTTTAGGATCGGCCAGCCCATGATGTCGCCAGGATTGATTCGTAGATCTTGCTCGGTGGCCATTGCGGTCCTCCCGTTGGTTCGGCTTGATTCGGCGCGGTCCTGTTCGGAGTCCCCGCGCGGGCGACCCTATGCGATCTCGTCTGGCAGGGAAAGACGAGCCGGCCTCGATGCGAGGGTTGCGCTTGGGTGTGCCGCGGGCGCACTTCGGGGAGGGGCTCGAGGCGGAGACGGGGGAATTGATGGAGGATGTGCTCGTGCGCCTACGTAAGGCCGGTGCCGTCTTGGTCGAGGCGGATCTCGATGACATCGGACGTTTAGATTTTGATGCCGGCTTCCCGGTCGCACTGCATGAAACAGTCGCCGATCTGAATGCCTATCTCGCAGCACATGACATCCCCATGAATTATGATCAGCTGGTTTCGAAGTGCGACAGCCCCGACGTGAGGAAGATGCTGCAAGGACCGCAAGGTGAGGCCGCGATTTCAACCGAGGTCTATCGGCATGCGAAGGATGTCTTGATGACTTTTCGCCGAGCCATAGATCCGGACCAGCGAGCGGTTGGTCGCGTCTTCGATCCGGGTCAGGAGCGCGGGATCGTTGGTGAGGACGGGTCCGCTCCCTGACCCGCCCCCGGTTGTCGTACCAGCCGCTACGTTAGAGCAGCGCTCTGCATGGGTGTAAAACTCCCACGCCGCAACGGCAGCGGTTCGATCGCCTCGAAAGCAGGAGCTCTATACCCGAGGGCGCGGTGCGGTCGGAGGTGGTTGTACTCGAGCCGCCACCATTGGGTCAGGATCTTTGCCTCCTGCACCGTGTAGAAGATCTCGCCGTTGAGAAGTTCATCTCGAAGCCTTCCGTTGAAGCTCTCGATGTAGCCGTTCTCCCACCGAGCTTCTCTAATATTCGGGCCGGACCGGTTTTCGGGGGGAGGGTCACGTGCAACAAGCCCCGATCTCCGAGCCCGTCGATGGTCTTCCGATCCATCTGGAACGCCTCTAGCGTGCAGTCGGATCGCTCCCCCCTGCCCCGAGCTCACTCCGCAACGCCCGGCTCCAAGGCCTCCGGGAAACCAAGCGCAGCCATGAATCGAGTGAATTCGGGAGCGCTTGCAGAGACCGGCGCGTCGCCCTCGAGGTTATCCGCCGAGCTTTGGCGCAACGCCTGGGTAACCTCGCCCACCGTGTCAGTCGCCCACCGCTGCCACTGGGCATCGGTCAACATCATCGCCGGCTGCGGCGACAAGAGTCCCAGAATCTCTTTCAGAATGGACTCGAGGGACTCCCCTCGCTCGATTGCCGCGATGAGCGCTTCGACCAGGGCCCCTCCTCCCGAGGCCCCCTGATCGCGCAGTTCTTCCACATAGCGCCGCGCCTGGGCCCGATACTTCCCGGACTCCGCCCAAAGTTCGCGGGAATCCTCCGTGGCCACCGGGGCTCCCCGCTGCACCATCTCGTGGGCGTCTAGCGCCAGCGTAATCCAGACCGCCTGCGGGATCAGGGTGATGGGCACATCCACGCCCCGTCCTGGCCCTTGGCCGCCCCGGTACAACGTGGTCCATACCGGATTGAAGTCGCTGCCCGGATATTGGTACCAGAGGTTTCCCGATAGCTCCTCGAAAAGAAGCTCCTGGTAGGCCCCAAAGTACAGCAGACTCAACAAGGCGCTCTGCGGCGTTCGCTCGGAAGCCCGTCGACAAGCCATGAGGATGGCCACGTCCGCAACCGCCGAGGTATAGGCGGCGAACTCGGTATCGCCCCGGTAAAGTTCGCTCTGCTCATACCAGGGCCCCAGAACTTTCTTCTCCCCCGCGATCTCTGCTTCCCAGAGATAGGAGAGCCGAAACGCTTCGTAGAAAAAGTTTTGCTCTTCCTCGCTCAGTTCGGGAAGAACAGCTTCGAAGTAGTCGAAAGCCATCTCATACAAAGTGTACTTCAGTATTGCCGTCCCCCCGAACGGAGGCGGCGTATAGCTTCCCGACTGAACCACCAGGTCCGGCAACCCGGCGGCGGTACGATCGTATCCGAATGCCAACGCACTGACGAACCTATCAGTATAGGTCGCGAAGTCATTGGACGGGGTAGCCACGTGGGCCGAGTCCCCACAAGAAGAAAGGAGCAAGAGCCCCGCAAGGAAACAGCCCGCCCAGGACCGGTCGCGCAACCATCGATTGGATTTCATTTTCAGTGCCATACAAGTTCCCTGCAATTCTCGAACGCAGACGTCAAGCAACCAACTGCAACAAGCCAAACCGCCCGGCGGCTACGCCGCGGCCGCCGGAACCCCAAAACTGGACCTCGCTCCAGGCCTCGCGGTGGCGGCTACCCGGCGACCTGCGCAAATAAGCCGTTCGTGCTTCCTATCATCAGAAATCCAGGGGCCCGACGGTGGCACTGATTTGCGCGCGCTGGAGGATTCGGTAAATGTCAGCGGTCGCCTCGAGGGTGCCGCCGCTCCCGGACAAATCCTTCTGGGGGCCGAGACTCGATTCCTGCTCAGTCGAGAATTCCGACTTGTCGCCACGACGGCTCTAATCACTTTCATGGCAGTTCGCGGACACGGCGAATAAGAATTCCAAAGCCCATTCTAGACCCCTGGGCATGTAGGGCAGAGGTTAAAGAGAAACACCGGGGTTCTCGATGGCAGGCTGGGGCCCGCAAGCGGCCTCAACCGCCGAACTTGGGTTCAGGCAGCCCTTGAACGCCGAGCCCGTGAATTGCAAACAGGCTTCCCGGCCGTGGGTGCTTTGCCAATTGCTCAGGGGTCACGAAGGTCTGTTGTGATGTGACGAAAAGCGTTTCGTAGTTGTCCCCGCCAAAGGTCACACAGGTCGGACTGGGGATTGGCATATCGATTTCCCGATCGACTCCGCCCCGAGGGTCGATACGAATAATTTTCCCTCCCATATTCAAGGCGAACCAGTAATACCCCTCGGCATCCACCGTCGCACCGTCGATGATCCCAGGCTTTCGATCCTCAAGTGAGAGAAGCAGCCTGCGATTACCAATGTGGCCTTCGTCAATATTAAAGTCGAATACATAGACCGCGTTCCCCTTCGTATCGCCGAAGTACATCCGAGTGTCGTCCGGAGAAAAAGCGATCCCATTGCTGCACACAAAGGAAAAGTCTTCCGCGCACTTATGGCACGTAAGATCTGGATCGAAGCGATAGATATACGAGGACTTGTCCTTCAGCTGACAATCCATGCTGCCGCACCAGTAGCGTCCACGGCGGTCAATCTTTCCATCGTTCAGCCGGCTGTGCGGGTTGTCCTCCTCCGGATCAGCGATCTGCTCGATGGAGCCGCTTTCCAGATCGATCGAACAAAATCCTGAATTGGTGCCGGCGATCAATCCGCCGGTTGCCCGAAAGCCAAAGGATCCCACCTGTTGGGGCATGCGCCAAACGTCCTGCTGCCGGGTCACGACATTCAATCGCTTTATCGATGGCCATCGTGCGCCGGCCAACTCCATGGAAGGGCCTGCGTGATCAGACCAGTAGAGGGAGTTTTCCTCATGGGACCAGAGCGGCGACTCTCCCAGACCATCATCGCATTCCCAAAGACATTCGATTTCGAACATCGCGCCCCCTCGCGGTTAAGGTTAACGCCTTAAAGAGCAACGCACCTGACTTCAAGCTGCCGATTCTGGCCGTCCGTTGGCGAACTTCAACCGCCGCCCTCGCTGAAACCCTCTCCCCTGCCCCAACCACAAAGCCAAAACCCGCTTTATTCCGCTACACGCATTCCCGTTCCTATCTAGAGGGTGTGTCACCGAGAGCTGCAGACAAGCCGCCGGTTGCGCCTGGTGTTTGATTACTTGGCAGAAGCTTTGGCTGGGCAGGAGTCTATCCAATCATTTTGAATCTTCCTTATCTCGCATCAGCGAATGCATCAGCAACCAACTGGCCCAATTGCAAAACGAAACCGCTGCCCGCACTCTCGCCGTGGCGGACGATGACCAGATCCAGCGATGGGATGTCCATGATGATTTTCTGGTCTTTGCCTACGGCGCTGAAGGCTGAAATCGTGCCCATTTCTGACGTATTGATTTCCTGTAACCAATAGAGAAATCCATAGTCAGATTTGCTTTCCGAATACGGAGTGGTGGCTTTTTCGAAGTAGTCCTCGCTGACCAATTGTTCATGGTTCCAAACGCTTCGGCGCTGGGTAAAAAGGCCAAACCGGGCCATGTCTCGAGTGTTGCTTTCGATGCGCCTGTAGTTGGTCACGTCTGCACCTACCACAATCTTCACCCACTTCACGCTATTCATGCCCAGAGGTGCGAAGAGTTTTCTCTCTGCATAATCTTCTGTTCGGGTTTAGCTGAAGTTGGACCAAATACGGGTTTGAAATAAGAGACACACCCGGCCCAAAGGGAAGGAGAATCCAATGGGTAAGGGAGAGAGTGCAGAGAAGGTCGTCCGCGACATTCAGAGCAAGACGCGACGTCGTTTTTCGGCTGAAGAGAAGATCCGCATCGTCCTTGAAGGACTGCGCGGCGAACAGAACATTGCCGCGCTGTGTCGCCGAGAGGATCGGGGCACGTCGATGACTTCGGCGCTCTGAACACGGAAGGCGCCCCGTGCATGCGCCCCTATTCGACGTAGCCGAGTGCGCGCAGTGAATCTTCGGTATCGGGCGGGATTGAAAACGACTCCTCGAGACCCTCGCGATCTCGTGCGTGCCGGGAGGTCGCGGCGTCTCGATACGCGACGATCTCGCCAGCAAGCCCCACAGCGTCGCACTCGACGAGCATGGGCCGGTTCTCGAGTGGGTCGGTCTCGAGATTCCACTGCGTGCAACTGTCCTTCGTCTTGAGGAGTTTGGTCGAGCCGAGGCGTGCCCCATCCGCGTCGCTCAGCAAGCGAGTGAAGAAGAGCGGCCGCTCTCGCGGCGGCTCCGCTTCGGGCTCGGCCTCGGAGCGCTCGACGATCAGACTAGCCAGGCTACGGCTCCCACCGAGTCCGTCGTGGGCGAGGCCGGCGATGTCGAGAATGGTGCTCGCGACATCGGCAATGCTGACGGGCACGCGCCGCACGTGGCCTTCGGCGACTCCGGGCCCGCGGAAGACCAATGGGATCCGAAGCTGCTCCTGCCCGACTCCGAGTCCGTGGCCGCGGACCTGGTGCTCACCGAAGGCCTCGCCGTGGTCCGAGAGCAGCACGACCAGGGTGCGCCCGGCCAGATCCAGCCGATCGAGTTCGTCGAGGAACCCGGCCACGATTCGGTCGGCCTCCACGATCGTTCGGTCATACGCATCGACGACGGAACGCTGCGCCTTCGGGACCCGCGGGTCGAGCGTGCCGTCGACCCAGTCCGCGCCGCTCGAAAAACGCGTGCGTGTAGCCTCATCGAACTCGAACGGGTCGTGCACCTTGTACGTGTGCAGGAACAGGAAGAAGCGCCGGTCTCGGTTGGCGCGCACGTACTCGATCCCGTCGTCGAAAACATTGATGCCTCGAGCATCCGATACCACGTGATACTCTCGGAAAAGATCGAAGCCGTACCAGAACCCGAATGGACCGGCGAGGAGTCCGTCTTCGGTAAACGCGGCCGTCGCGTACTCGGCGCTCTGGAGTCGCTCCGCAAGTGTCACCGACGCATCTCGCGCCGCTAGGCGGCCACTCTTTCGCTGGTCGCGCGGGTAGAGGCCGGTGAAGAGGCTCAGGTGAGCTATCCCCGTGCTGGCAATGGTGGTCATCGCGTCTTCGAAGCGGACCCCTCGCTGGATCAAGCGACGGTCGATCTCGGGCGTCGTATCGCGCGGGTAGCCGTACCCGGACATGTGGTCCGCGCGGAGTGTATCGAGCGAGATCATCACGATGCGAAGATCTCGCTCGTCGGTCTCGGCCACGATCTGAGGGGTTCCCCAAACGACGTAGGCCGATGGCGTTCCATCCGAATCGGCCTGTTCGAGCTCGAGCTTGCACGGCCCTTCCAACCGGGGAAGCTCCACCGTGTGCACATGCCAGCCAGGCGCTTCATTGCCTGGCGCGACTTTCGCCTGCAGAAGACGCTCGACTCGGTCGCCACATCGGAGGATCGCACTCATCTGAACCCCGCCGACCGACATCGCCTCCCCTGCACCGAGCACACCGTACGGAATCTCGATGGCTCCCGGCTGGGGCGGCTGGAACGGCTGGCTTGATAGAAACGCCGGAATCGGGCTGCGGGCGAACAGCCGCGCGACGACTTGTTTCGTAGCCTGTTCTTCTGGGACCGCCAGCCGCACCGCCCCGGCCTCCACGGTAAGCCGCGCAGGGCCCGCGTCCGCCCGCTCGAGATCCCAACCTCGTTCGAGCCGGACATACCGCCCGTGCTCGGCGACCCCGTCGCGCACCACGGGCTCCATCAGGACGGGAAGACCGATGGCCATCACTTCCAACTCGACGGTCGCGCCTTGTGGAACGGGCTCCAGCTCGACCTGCATCTGAGCAATCCCGTCTTCAAAGAGGGCACCCTGAACTTCGGCGATCTGGCGCCGCTCAGGCACCGCGATGACCTCTCGGGCCGTCCGACCGATGGCGAGCATCGGCGCGTGCTCGGCCACTGGCTGGCCGAAGTCCTCCGCGCGCAGACGCTGCGTGACTCCTTCAGGACCCACCGGCCCCCGGGAACAGGCCGTCGTGATCAGGAGCCCCAGCGACGCCAGAGCCAATGACCATCGATACGCCAAGGCCACACTCCGCCCGTCTCGCGTGCACATGTCGAACTCTCCTCGTGGCGCCGCGCGCAGCGAAGCGGCTCACTATTGAAACACCACTTGGGGTGCACGCCCGTGGTCCGAGAAGGACAGGCTTTCTACGATCCTCTCACGTCGCTGATCGCGCGGCAATCTGGGTGACGGACGGATCCACCACACCGCATCCAGGGATCCCGCCTAACTGCGCCACGGCTAGAGTACATGCGCTTTCAGAGGGTCCGATATCGACGGCTGCGCGTTGATCAACAGCGGACTCACACCGAGCCCACCGTTCCACGCTGCCCGGGCAACCTGCGGTTCATCGCCACCATCGAAAGTCCTGAGGCGATTCGACGCATCCTCACTCACCTCGGCCTTCCCTTCACTCTGCCGCGCCCGCTCCGGGCTCCGCCTGATACCACAGACGATCTCTTCCAAGAGTTCCCCGCCTGATCATCCGCTCGACCCGCAGCCAGCGCACCCGTGCGCCCGCTGCGGCCTGGGCAAATAGGCCGTTCGTGCTTCCTATCGTCAGGGGGTGATGGATGGTGTCCTGCGGTTGGCCCCCTCGTGCGGCAAGAACCGACTCTGCTTCTGTTGCCGGGGTCAACTGCGCGGGAATGCCGTTGCGCGTCGATGCGATTTGGTAGCGGTCGAGGCGATGTGCCCCGGGAATATGGGCGGTGCGAAAATCATCGCCAAACAGTCGCGCATCGAGGACTCGGATTTTTGGATCCGTAAGTCGGGACTCCCGCCATGCTGCATCGACGATTGTTTCGGTCGGCGAGGACTGCTTGCCGGAGTCACTCGAGCGTTTGACTTTGTATACTCCCTGTACTTTGTTTACTCTATGCGCCAACTGAGTAAGCTATGAAGTTTAGCCCCTTGAAGCTTGCCAAGGTGCTGGTCGGGTCTTTCTGGCTCTTCGGGCTGGGGTTGCTCGGTTTTTGGAAACCGGCACCAGCGGCAGGTGCCCAAGCCGTGGCGAGCGAGGCCTCAATCGTCGCTCCGAGCGAGGGCGAAGAGCCTGGAGAAGCGGATGTCGGCGGATTGTCGGCCGAGCTGGATTCCATGGAGGCTCAGGCCGAGGAAGCTGCCAAGGACGGAGGGCGGATCTCGGGAGTCTCCGCAGATGTGCTTCGACAAATCGAGGAAATCGTCGTCAGTGCCCGGAAGCGTGAGGAGTCGCTGGAAGAAACACCGGTTTCGGTGACGGCACTCGGCGCCAGGGCCCTTGTCGAGCACGGAGTCACGCGCCTGGACGATATTGAACAAATGGTCCCAAACCTGACGTTCCAGCGCAATCCGGAAGGACAGGATGCGATGGTGCGCATCCGCGGTATCGGAACTCCGCGTGCCAGCATTCAATTCGATCCCGGGGTCGGCATCTACGTCGATGGCGTCTTTCTGTCACGCTCGGCGGGGGGGCTGATCGATGTGCTCGACGTCCAGCAGATCGAAGTCCTTCGTGGACCGCAGGGGACTCTCTTCGGCAAGAATACCGTCGGCGGTGCTCTCAATATTTCGACCGTTCGTCCGCATGAGGACGCGGAAGCGTCCGTGCTTGTACGAGCCGGCAATTTCGCCTCGATCAATGCGCGCGCCATGCTGAACCTTCCGATTGTTGAGGAGCGCCTCCTCTCACGTTTTGCCGTGAGTACAGATCGATCCGGGGGATATGTCTTCAACGAATCTCGTGGAGAATATCTATCAGGCCGCGACAACCTTAATTTTGTCGGTTCCTTACGTTATCTTCCACTCGATGAGTTGACCATCGATCTGACGGGAAGTTGGTCGCGTAGTCGAAGCCCTGGCCGGGGTGGAAAATGCACCTATATCCAGCCGACGGGGTTACAGGGACTGGTCCCGGACTGGCCGGCGGAATGTCGCCGGTCGCGGCCCTACCGGATCGAGGCGAACAAGCAACTCGTCGATAACGAGACCTACGGCATGTGGGGGACAGCTCTCTGGGATGTGGGCCCTGTGGGTCCGCTGGATGATCTCAGTTTGAAATCGATTACGTCCTGGCGCGAACAAAGATCGCAATTTAATTCCGACGCCGACGGCACCGCCTCGCGGCTCATCCAACTGACCCAAACTGGCAATGGTCCGTTGGGCGGATCCCCGGGCTCGGCTCGCCAGATCAGTCAGGAACTTCAGGTCAACGGACAGGCACTCGATGACCGATTGGTATTCGTGGGCGGGTATTTTTACTTCACCGAAACCGCCGATTCCGGCCAGACGCAGGCCGTTAATCTGGGTAGTTTTAACCAGTACACACAGAATCTTCTGGAGACCAATAACTGGAATTGGGCCTTCTATGGGCAGGGTACCTTTGACGCGACCGACTGGCTCAGCCTGACGGGCGGCATTCGCTACAGCGAAGAGAAGAAAGGCCTCTCGGCAAACAATCGCCCAATCGACCCTGAAACCGGTCAATTCCTACCGCCACCGGCAGTGCCTCTGACCGATGGAGATTCCCAAGCGATCTTTTCTGCATGGACACCGACGGGGACTGTGGCACTTCAATTGCCGGAAGCCATTCTGGACCATTCTCCAGTTGATCATTTGATGGGATATTTCACCTATGCTCGAGGGTTCAAGGGTGGTGGCTTCAATGCGTTGGGAGAAAATTCGTCCGCAGACTTGGAGCCCTTTTCCCCGGAGTTTCTCGACTCCTTTGAAGTCGGCGCCAAGACGATTGCGCTCGACCAACGCCTGACGGTGAATGTTTCGTTCTTTCTCGCGAAATATGACGACATCCAGGTCACTTCGATTCGCGACGTCGGGAGCGTGGAGGCGCCAGAGATTCTGCAGCTGACGCTCAATGCGGCGAAGGCGACAACCCAGGGGCTCGAGTTGGAACTCTATGCGATCCCGTTTGAGGGCTTCCAGATCACGGGTTCGGTCGGCGTTATCGATGCTCGATATGACAACTATATGGGCATTAATGATCTGAATAATGAAGACATCAACCGCGCCGGTGAGACGTTCAACAACACGCCCCAGTTGCAGACCTTTCTCGCTCTACAATATTCCTTCCCGATTGATATCCGGGAAAGTCAATCGATGTCCGGATGGCTCACGCCGCGGTTGGAGTGGGCCTACCAGAGTGAGGTGCATTATAATGGCCCCGAACTTCTGGCGGGCATCCAGAACGGTTTCAACCTCCTCAATGCGCGGATTTCCTACGCCTTCCTTGACGATCGCGCGCAGGTCGCTCTATGGGGCAAGAATCTCACCAACGAAGGCTACTTCGGAAACAGTACGCCGATTGCCAACTTCTTTGGTGTCACGCTGAATTACTATGAACCGCCTCGAACTTTCGGCGGCGAGCTGAGCTACCGATTCTAGCGGCTGCCAACCACGTAGGAGAATAGCCTGAATGATTCGTCATCCAGTTTCATCCATATGGCATGCCTGCGCATGCAGTTTGTCTTTGTTCGCCCTCGTTTCCTGTGCATCGGTCAAGCCCACCGCGCCAGTCGGAGCACCCCAAACTATTTCTGATCGTGGCGTGCAGGAGCACGGCAAGATCTGGCCGCGCAGCATTGATTCTGCCTATATGGGCACCTGGGGGGATAACCGAAATTCCGGCACGACCCTCGTAACCAGTTTCGAGCAGCGCAAACTCGCAGGACAAAGCGAGTACCTGAGCTGGACGCAGCCCAACTCTCCACCCATTTCAGCCCTGCTGACCAACGGCAGTACTGAGGCGCCCAACGGCCTGATTATCGCGGTATCTCCGCGGGGCGGAGGCACCTCGACGGTGGTCGCTCTCGACCCCAACGGAAAGGTCGTGTGGCGGACCGAGGAGTGGACCGGCGAAGACAAGGACGGCGACGGGACCCCCGATCGTGCGGGGATGGGGAATGCCGTTGCCTCGAGCGCTGGAATCCAGGCACCGATGGTGGACGAAGAAGGTGCTCTCTACGTTGGTGATAATTATGGCGTCTGGAAATTGGATCAGGACACCGGCGAACGCATCTGGTTCTCACGCTTCTCGGACTATAGCGGCAATACGCTTGCTTCTAACGATCTGCGTTTGCTGAACGCGGGGGAAGACGGACTGGTCGGCAACGTCTTCGCCTCCGGTTGGCATATCTGGCTTGACCGACGCGATGGTTCTCCGGTCATCGTGAAGGAACCGGACCTGTTCTCGGCCAGGGATTGCCCGCTGCGCTCGCGCCTCTATCTGAGTGTCAGCGGCGGCGAGATGGACAAATCCGGTGAGTTGGATGAACTCGTCTGTCTGGCTTACGACGCGAACAATACAACGCCGCAGCCCAACAATCTGGCGGTGCGGCCGGCGATTCCCGGGGTCTCTAAATATGCCCGCTACATCTTCACCTACGCGGGGCCGGTCGGAAAGCCTGACTCCTCTCGTCTGATTGCCTACGACTTCACCCACAGCGACGAAGCGGGGTGGGGGATCAAGAAGGCATGGGAGCGCGTGGTTGCGGGATTGACCGCAGCTTCTCCGACCATGAATCCGGACTATACCGTGGTCAATGGCTCCGATGCCGATGGGAATGTGAACTTTACCTACGTGGAAACCGGTGAGTCGCTGCCGAAATTCCCCACCAATTTCAATAGCTTTGGCTCTCCCTTCAATACCATCGATGGCTTGTATTGTGATGCCTGGACCCTCACCTGTATTTCGACCGATGGGAAGACCACGATTCAGGCGGATCATTCTCGAACGGAAGAAATTGCCGCTCAGGTCTTGCCGGAACTGGATGACTACGCGATTCCCTTTCTCTGGGGGACCACGCCGGACGCCGACTATATCGGCGGGATGATTCTGGATCCGGCCCGATGGACGGTCACAGCAAGCATTGGCTATCCCTATTTTCTGGGCACGGTTCTGGGAACCTTCACCCGGCTCGGCGATCTGACGCCGACGGCCATGATTCCCGTCACCTTCGATGCGAAGACCGGCAAGTTGATGCCAGGACAGACCTTCAGCCCCGAGTTGGCCAGGCCCGGTATTTCACAGGCCAATGCCATGGTGACCACGCACGGTCGTTACGTTGTGCAGAAAGCCGAACTGCTCACCTTGTTCTACTATTATCTCTTTCAGGGGAACTATAATTTCTTCAATACCAACGATGTCTCGCGCGATGATGTGACCGATGAAGAGATGAAGGAATTGCGCGAAACCAGCGCCCAGCTCAATTACTTTGGTCTCTTTGGTCCGATCGACGAAGAGGGCATTGTGCCGACCGCATGGAAAGTGCCGCAGCCCGAAGCGGGCTTGACCATCTACGAGCCGGTATCTTTTCGCGAGAGTGTCCGGAACCAGGTGGAGATGAATCTTGGTTTGGTGCGGTTTTCACGCCAGAACATTTGTCTGGTGCAAGGCTGTCAGTTGGAAGAAGCCGCAGCGCGACTCGGGTATGCCGCATGGAATCTCGACAAAGCTGTGCCGAAGCAGTTGGCCGAGGCGGTCACTCGAAACGAATTGAGTCAGCAAGAGGGACAGAGTTTGGCCGAGGCTGCTTCCGCCGCGGAGTCCGAGTGCCGCCGAGCACGCGAGTCGTTGCTTGCGGAGCAACCACGACTCCCTGACGCCGATGCAATTCAGGAAGCAGAGCAGGGGGCGGCGGCCTGCGAGAAAGATCTGCAGGCACTGCTCTCGCAACTATGAAGAGTCGTATCTGGCAAACTCTGCGGCCCAAGATATTGGCCGGGTTCTTGGGCGTTGTTTCGCTGTCCGGTTCGGCTCTGGCGCCTGCATGGGCCGAGGCCGAAGTGCCAGCAGCGTCTGCGGTCGTGAATCTATCGTCGAGTTGGGTGGCGAGAGTTTCGGAAAAGTCGCCAGGGCTCACGGCCCTGGTCAGTGCGAATGCGGCCTCCTACTATGAACATCTGAGGGATTTGGCGTTGCGCGGCTCGACGTCTGCGGTCGATGACCTTCACCCGGTGGATCAATTGCAGGTCATGTTCCTTCGTCTTACCGTCCCAGCGGATCGTCTGGCGGAGATGTCGGGGAACGAAATTCTTTTGCTCGCGGTAGTAGAGGGCTGGATTGGTCAGGATCTGCGTCGCAGCGACGAGCTTCGTGAGGTTGCTGTCAAAGGCGACACCGCGACCGGGCGCCTGTTCAAGTTTGGCCTGGATGATCGTCCCGATCGGGGACGGCAGTATTTTTCCTACGAGGACGGCTTCTGGCGTGTGCAGCTGCGCGGCGAGAGGGAGCGACTCGAGAAGGATTTCCGTTCGTTTACCACCCGGACGGGTTTGTCCGACTCGGAGGCAGCTTTTTTCATTCTCGAGACACGCCTTTTGCGGAAAGTTGTACCCGCAGATTTTGTGGCTCCCGAAGCTGCCTCGACCGCCTCAGTCGCGGCGGTCCCGGAGGCTCTGCCTGTAGCAAGGGTATCGGATCCAGTCGGGCTATTAGACCCCGGCGCCTCTCGGGCCCGGAGCGACCTGCCGTGGCTGGGCGCGTACAAGCTGATCGCTGTCCGGGAATCGCCGGACAGCCCGGAGTTCGCAGCGGCAACAATCGCGGATGTCGAGCGGTCGCTACGATATGTGGTGGTTGTAGGAGAGCTTCTCGGGAATGGGACGGGTTATCGGCTTGAGGGCGTGGCTGGAGATCGCGCTCGGTTTAGACGTGGCCGCGAGCGTATGGTTCTCGTCCTGGATCCTGAGAGCCAACCTCTGGATGAACTTCGGACCATTAGCAGTGGATCAGGTGCGGAGAGCTCGCTGCTCGACCATGCAAATCTTGGCAAGGATCGGTTTGGTATGATGTCGCAGTGGCGCAATACAGGATTGCGTGGTCGGGCCCAGTTATTACAGCAGGGGTCACTGATCCCTGAGGTCGTCTCTGGTCAGCATGCGATCGCCGGGCTTCGTGTGGGCCGGATTCTTCGCGGTAGCTTCTGGAACCAGATGGGTCTTTCGGAAGGTGACGTCATCCAAGAAGTGAACAACAGGAAAATGAATTCGATGATGCGTTGGCGTGAATTCATGAATGTTGCAGAAAGCGCGCAGGAAATCTCTCTGGTCGTAAAGCGTGACGGGCGACAGTTTCGGTTGATTACGCGAACAATCCCCCCGCATTGAGGGAGGAACAACACGTGAAGAATACGGCAGCCACCGAAGACCGCTTGCGGCGCGTGATTGAGGCCGCGGGAGTATGTTTTTCTGAGCGCGGATTGAAGGGCACGACGATGGACGAGATCGCCACGACCGCCGGAGTCTCGAAGCCTTTCCTCTATAAATATTTCGAGAGCAAGGATGTTCTCACCGATGCGGTGATCGCCGATGCGCTTGAGAGCTGGCGGGCGGTCTCGGAAGACGCCATTCGGTCCAAAGAGACTGCTGCCGACGGACTGGCGGCCCGCATGCGGGCTACGGCGAGGTTCGCCCTTGAGCGCCCCATCTTGCGCACGCTTCTGGCCGAGGACCGGATGCTGCAGGTCGCGCATAATGAGAAGTTCCGTAAGGCTCGCGAAAGAACTCTCGAGGAAACTCGGCAGATCTTGCGTGCTGGAGTCCGCTCCGGCGAGATATCGAAATCATTGGATGTCGAAGCAATGGCTCGGGTTCTGGAGATTCTCACACATGGTCTGGTCCGATCACTTTTTGGGCATCATGCAATCGAGCGCTCGGATGGCATGGTGGATGCAGCCGTGGAGCTTCTTCGCTCCGGCTTGCCATTGCCAAAGCTCAGGCGGAGTCGAAAGGGTAGAAATTCATGAAGTTCGGTATTCGCATTCCTCCGCCACAGATGCGGCCAATCGGCGACCCGGATTTGGTCGTTCGTTATGCGCAACTGCTCAGTCGGCAGCCTCGATCGGAAACCGGCTGGGCGGTCTCCATTTGAACCAGGAGCCATCATAAACCCGCACATCCTGAAAACCGAGAGACTCAAGTACAAGCCAGGTCACCGAGGCCCGCCAGCCGGCGAGGCAGTACACGACGGTGGTCTGGTTCTTGTCGAGGTCGGCACAAAGCAATTCCAATGCGGCAGTCGAGAGCGGGAAGCCGTCGACTAGATTGATCGACCACGGCCTGTCGATTGCTGTGGGGATGCGCTCTTTTGGGGTATTCGGCAGGCGAGCGCGCATCGACAATTTGAATGGCAGGATCGGTGTAGGGGGCAGTGTACGTCGTCAGCTGAGTCGGGATCTTTGGGGTCGATTTATAAGAGACACTTCCGGCACGTTTGCCCGCCTACGCGGCGCGTAGATTCTGTCGCTTACGACGGGCCATTGTCTTCTTCTTGATCTGTTCTCGGCGCGT
>JAQWRY010000015.1 GCA_029243485.1 Candidatus Binatia bacterium
GGAACTGGAGCGTGCGATCGGTCGCTTCGTCGAGCACTACAACCACCGCCGCTACCACGAGTCACTGGACAACGTGACTCCAGCCGATGCATATCATGGGCGGCGCACCGCGATCCTGACGCGCCGAGAACAGATCAAGAAGAAGACAATGGCCCGTCGTAAGCGACAGAATCTACGCGCCGCGTAGGCGGGCAAACGTGCCGGAAGTGTCTCTTATAAATCGACCCCAAAGATCCCGACTCAGCTGACGACGTACAGAAGGATGGCTGGCGGACCGAGTGCGCGTTCGAACCCTGGTGTGGGCGATGCTCGCTTGTGAATCCGTCGGCTTCGCCGCAAGCGCCCATATCGGACACCCCATGGGCTTCCGTGCCGCCGCGATCGGCCTCGGCCTCGCCGCCGGACAGTTCGGACTGCTCTCGTCGGTGGGCCTCCCGCGACTCTTCGGTCGCCTGCACCTCGGTGCGATCGCCGGTGCGAGCATGACCGCGGTCGTGGTAGGCAGCGCGATCGGCCCGAGTCTTCTTGCGGCGAGCCGCTCCGTGCTCGGGTCGTACGGGCCAGTGCTCCACGTGCTCGCGACCCTCCCGCTCGGGATCGCGCTCGCGACCGTGCGGCCGCTGCACCCGAACGACGTGCCACCCTCGACGCGCACCAAGCGGACCTAGCGGACCAATGTTCCCCGCCGGCGTCGACTGCTGGGTCACGACGCCGTGACGTGGTCGGAATGGCGCTGCACGCCACCGCGCGGCCGGGAACTACGAAGGGTGCCATCGGCGCGAAGTCGTACGCATCGACGGGCAACGACATCTTACGCATGAGCGACCATTGCAGCGCGCGCGTAGGATCCGAAGAAGCCGACGGGGTCCGAGGCCTGCCCCTGCAGCACGCTGTACTCGGATTTCCTGCTTCGTCACGAGAAGCACTTCCGGAACGACCCCCGGATGGCGCTCATGCTGAAGAACCTGGACCACCTGGACTCGGTCGGGTCCTTCGGGTGAGGTAGATCACCAGCCGTGCCCGCTGGCAGGAAGCCGCCCTGCAGGATCGGGACCCGGCCGGCCCGTGCGCTCGGCAGCCCCCCGCTTGACCCCCGCCTGCTTCGTGGTCTGATTAGATCGGACTCATGATGACGATGTCACCGAAGCTCCGGGGGCCGTGGAACGCGGCCGAAGTCGCCGCGTATCTCGACGGGGCGCGGATTCCGGTGCGGCTCGCCTGCACGAGGGGAGCCGACGGGCCGCTGATCGTGTCTCTGTGGTTCGAGCACCGAGACGGCGCGTTGTGGTGCGCGACGCAGAACTCGTCGCGCACCGCGAAGTACCTCGCCCAGGACGACCGGTGTGCGTTCGAGATCGCGGGCGAGACCCTACCGTATTCCGGGGTCCGCGGGCAGGGGCGCGCGACGCTCTCCGAGGCCGAAGGCCCGCGCGTGCTGGCCCGGCTCATCGAGCGCTACCTCGGGGCCGAAGATTCATCGTTCACCCGGTGGCTCCGGAGCCGCGCCGAGACCGAGGTCGCGATCCGGATCGATCCGACATGGATCACGAGCTGGGACTTCTCAGAGCGGATGAAGACCGGCGCATGATCGGGCTCGCGTTGCTCGCGAACGCAGGGGCGACGCTGGCCCTCGCCGGCCTCATCTGGACCGTGCAGGTGAGTCTCTACCCACTGTTCGCCTACGTCGGCCCGGCGAGCTTTCCCGAGTACCACCGTCAGCACTCGAACCGGATCACTGCCCTCGTGGGACCGCTGATGCTCGTCGAGCTCGTCACCGCGGTCGCGCTCGCCATCTGGCCGCCGGCTGCGCTCGGGCGTCTGCCATTCGTCCTCGGGCTCGGCCTCGTTCTCGTGGCCTGGGCGTCGACCGCGTTCGTGCAGGTTCCTCTGCACGGAGCGCTCGGGTCGGGCTTCTCGGCGGAGATCCAAGCGCGCCTCGTGCAGACGAACTGGCTGCGGACGGCCGCGTGGTCCGCCCGCGGCGCAGTCGTCCTCTGGATGCTCGCACGCTTGCTGCCCTCGAATGTGTGACCCGCCGGCGCAGGCGTGCCGCCGTCGTCGAGGCGAATCGCCCGACGAGTTGCGGAGGTGACCCTTCAGCGGTTCGAGCGCATCGAGGTGACGCGGGGGCGGGGATCGAGGCGCGGACAGCCGACATGAAGCACCCTATCGGACGTTGGTGTGCCCCTCCCGCTGCCTCATGAACGGGGCCCGGGTTCCGGACAGGACGAGGACTGGCATTGCGTCAAGGCTGAAGCCCTCCGCGACACAGTTCTAGCTGATAGGAGCCGTTCCTTAGTGATCCGACCTATCCTCCGTTTCTTCGCTTTGAACGAATCGGGCTCCGGCTTCTGCACGTCGGTGAGCGTGATGCCGTGGCAGACACCTTCGTCGGAGAGGATCTGGGTGTCGACGCATCTGCTGGAGAACGCCGCCCGTGTCCCCGTTCAGACCAAAGGGCCAGCCATGCCGAAGTCGCCATCGAGGGGCGACGGGGTTTCCCACAGCGTGGTTCCGTCCGCTGCCCATACCGCAGCCAGCGGCCAGGTCGCTCCGTAAACGAACCCGTTCTTGAACGCCGGCGGGCTGTACCAACAGCTCGACCTCGAGGCGTCACAGCCCCCATACCTCCACAGCTCCACGGGCTCCTGCACCGCTGCACTCGCGGTGCCTGCCAACACCGCCGGCGCCAGCAACAACGATCCCACTTGTCGACTCGCACGGGCAACAAGCGAAATGGTGCCAACGTGGTCCTTGTCTTCGGGCTCCATACGTATTTCGCCTGGCAACGGTCAGAGCGTGCAGATCTCCGTGCCCTCTGGGCATAGAACACACTCGCTGCTGCCCGGGACTGCCCCGTACGATCCGGCGCTGCATTCGATGCACTCGGTCGTGCCCGTGCCGGGTTGAGATGCGCCGGGCCACACTCGAGACAGCTCACCGAACCCGAAGACGGCTGGCATCGACCGGCACTGCACTCGACACAACTTACCGATCCGATCCACTTTAGACCTGCCCCCCATCCTCGCACGGGCAAGGGGAAAAATTGCCGGAGCACTCGAGTCCCGACGTCGGCAGATCGAGCCGACTCCGAGCCTTGGAAGCGGAACGTCATCCCACCCATCGCTGCGCAACACTTCAGCCTCCGCCCCAACAATCGGTCCCTCCCATTCGTACCCGGCGATGGCCCGCGTGGGGCAGCGACCAAGACGGGGGCGCGAGCTCGGCCATGCCCGGGCCGGACGCCAGGCGTCGCGATGCGAGTCCCCAGGATTTGGGACACTTCACCCCTCGCGCCGGCCGCGGGAGCCGATACGGTACAACCATGGACGGCACGACACCGGAATGGGTTCCCCTGGAAACCGCTCGAAGGGACCTCCTCCCTCGCCTCGAGACGCTTCAGCGTATGGCCGAGAGCTCCGATGAGCATGAACGCGCTGGCTTCTTTCGCGGGATTGCACATCTCATCCGGCGCGCACGCGAAACCCACGAACTGATGGAGCCCTTCATGCTTCTGTCCACCAGTGCCTTCCAAGGGTTCACGCTGACGGCACCCGAAGCGATGGTTCTCGACGAGGCATTGGAAATGGCGAGTCACATGTCCGAAGTACTCGCTCGCGACGACGGACCCGTTCACTGACGAACAAGGCGGCCAGCCACGACACCTCCCAGCTAGACCGAGTCCCAATGTACGAAGTCGGCTTTCACCCAGGTGCGACCGGGCCACCGCGCCTTCAAGATCTCGGCATGGTGTTCGCTTCGGCGGCTCGAGTCTACGGACGTCACTCGGTGTCGGTCGCCCTCTGCTCGAGGTCGAAGTCGGGTGTTCCCACGGTCACGATTCCCAGGTACCCGTCGATCGTGACGTACTCGCCCGTACGAAGGAGACGCATCGCCCCTTGAACTCCGTTGACGCAGGGAATCCCAAGTTGCGGATAGCCGACATGAAGCCCCTTTTTGGCTCCAATCCGACCTAACGGCTCCTTACCGGACGTATGCGTGCGCCTCGTTCTGCCTCATGGGCGCGCGGCCTGCGTTCGGTTGGGCGTCATGACTGGGAGTCTCTCTGGGGGAGCTTGGGCACGCAAGGGCTAGGTTCCCGCGTGCCCTACGCCGATTGGGTATGCGTAGCAGCGCCAAGGCCGTAGCTACCACTGGTCCCCGTGCGGCGATGCCCACCCCGGAGCGCACGCATATTGAAGACGCACAGGGCCGGCGCACGCATCACAGAAGGCCTCGGCTCTTGACCACGAACGCCTTTGACGCCGAGCCGTAGCCCGGGTCCTCCGGTACCGGCGGACACACGGCCGGAAGGGGCGGGTCTTTCTCCCCGAGGAACTTGCGGGTCGTGTCGTTTTTGATCGCGGGTGCGCGTGCGGGAGCCGAGGCGCACAGCTCGATGCCGGTTCCGAGCTTCAAGCGAACGGCCATCTCTTTCTGCGGGGCGTCGGCGAGCGGGTAGATGCCGTCGCCCTTGCCCGAAACGACCAGGCTTCCCTTGCCCAACACGACCTTCTTGATCGGGCCCTCGATCGCCTGGCTATCCTTATATTTGTAGCCGGGCAGGGCGGCGTTTCCGGTCTGGCTCCACAGAGCGGCCGGGAGGTCGTGGGTGTAGACGTCGTCCGGCGTCCCGCCGACCTTGTAGACCGTGAGAGTCGCGCCGCCGCCGCTGGAGCCGGCACTGGTCGGGTCGCCCACGCTGCCGAAGTCCGGCTCGACGACGCCGCTCGGTCCGTTCTTCGACTTCTTCGAGCGGAAGGTCAGCTTCCTCTTCTTGGGTTCGATCGGGAGAGTATCGTCGTCCTTGAGCTTGAACGTGCCCGCCCGGATCACGGTCACGGCATACGTGGCATTGTGGGCATCCATGATCGCCTGCGCGATGGCGTTCAGGTCCGTGGCCCAGGGCGGCGAGTAGCCGTAGGTGAGCAGGTCGATGTCGTAGATCCGGTTCAGCCACACCAGCTCGCCGAGGTCCTTCAGGATGTCGCCCGCGTGCCCGAGGTTGTCGGTGTGGAGCGACGTGGTGGCCGGACCCTGGACGGCAGTGATGCCCGGTAGGTTGCCTGCGTCGAAAAGCAGCCGAAGCTCCGGCCCGCTCTGGCCATAGGGGTTGCAGAAGATCTCCACGCCCGGATAGAGCGCCCGCAGGGCGTCGACGAGGTCCTGGTGCCACGGCCCGGTATGGGTCGCGTGCCAGGCGCTGTCGTAATCCGCGGAGGTGTAGCTCGCGGGGTATGGCAGCCAGGGGAGCGCGAGCATGAATCGCGTGTTCGGGTTCTGCGCCAGCGCGTAGTCGAACCAATTGATGAAGCCCGTCAGGGTGGGGTAGTCCGTGTGGGCGGTCATCCCGAACAGCTCGACATCGCCCGCATCCAGGTAGCCCTGGATCAGTGCACGGGTGACGGGATCGTTCCACAGTGCTTCCGGTGCGCCATTGGGCCCGCCCCGGAAGACCACGTTCTGCGTATGGCCGACGATCCCCGCCTGCGTGGCGTGGAACGGCATCTCGTCGGCGAAGGGCCGGAAGAAGCTGTGGCCGATGAAGACCGCCTTGATGCCCGGAGGCTGGGCGTGGGCCGAGGACCCGGCCGCCCCGACGAGGGCGGTCGCCGCCACGAGGAAGGTCGCGAGTTGCTTCAGTCTCATTCTGGTGGGCTCCATGTTTATCGAGGTCTCCAGGGGTCGGGTCAGATCACGCGGTCCGTGGCTGCGCCAGGGCAAGAAACCGGTCCGAGGCACTGAGATTCCCGAGCCGAACCTTTGGTAAAAGATGCCAGCAAGAACTCTCACCGTCGACCGAAAAACCACGGGATTGGCTCCCGCCGCACCGCGTCGATCGCGGCCTTCGGATCGAAGCTCTCCCACCCGAAGATCGCCCGGAAACAGGGCTGATGCCGGGCGAAGGAATCCGCCATGTGGTCCCGTGTCCGGCACCGACCGTTCGGGTCGTAGCGCAGAGGGCCATCCGCGGCGGGCGCCGCCGTTCAGATCAGATCGTACTCGGCTCGTAGCTCGTCGAGCGGACTCTCCCAGTGGTCTTCCCAGTGGACGGGAAGCAGAGACTTCGCTTTCCGGCCGAGCGCCCAGCCTTCGGTGATGGCGTCCATGACGACCGGCAAGAGCTGTGGGTTGTAGAGCACCATCTGAAGCGGGCGGCTCGCGATGATCATCGCGGGGTACGGAGCGGGGCTCTGCGCGACCGTGAAGCTGAGCACGCGAACTTCTCCGAGCGGCGTCGTGTCGAATCCGGTGAGGACGTGAAACAGGTCGTGGAGTTGGAATCCGCGCTCCGCGAGATATCCCACGTCGTCGTCGCGCGCCCGGTGGGCCGGGATGAAGGCGGACTCGCGTAGGAGGTTCGCGTCGAGTCCGTTCTCGGTCAGGTAGCGTTCGAACTCCTTCCCGAGGGTGCCCGCGGGCAGCGTCGCGAGGTGCGCCACGTCGGGGACCGGGCTCAGGTGCCGGTCCTCCAACATCCCCGGCGTATCCGGGCTGGCCATCGCCATCGCGTCTGTGATGTGTCAAGTAGCGTGAGACACCTTCAGCTTGTTGCTGCGTAGCTTCTCTCGAAGCGCTTCGTACGGTGTCCCGCCGCGAAACGCGCCGTGCGGTCGGTGGTAGTTGTAGAAGTTCTCCCACTCCTCGAGTTTGGCTTCGAGATCGACATTGTCTTTGTACGTAAGCAGCTGATAGAAATCCTGCTTGTCGGCTATCCGCTGCGCGGCCGACGAAATGCCTGACTCCAAGCCCCTGTCGATACGATCCTGGCGACGCCAGTCATAGATCGTCTGCTGGCTGATGCCGAGATTCGTGGCGACCTCCGCGACGCGTCTCCCGGCTTCGACAAGCTTCAGTACCCGTCGCCGAAACTCCGCCGGGTAACTCTTTCCGCCCATGCTGTCCTCCTCCGACAGCAGCTCTAGATTCCAGAAATCCGACTCCGTGAAAACCGGGGCACATCAGTCTCAAGGCGTGCGTGTGGGCCTGCTTGCGAGTTTACCGATCCACGCTCTCGAGGCACGCGGGCAGGCGACCGGCGCAGCCGACGGGCGGCGGCGCGGTCCACTCGATCGGGCTCTCGACGCCGATCACGCGATAGAGATTCATGCGTTCGGTCTCGGCGATGGGCACGATCCGAGGGAGATCCCGTCCGCGATTCGCCTGCCGTCCCGCGACCTGCACGAGGTACGCAGGACGTCGCAGTGAAAGAAACGCACGGCGAACCTTCGGGTAGTTGAAGTCGAGTGGAACCGCGGTGGCGGGATTGCCACACCAAAAGGAGACGCGCCATGGATCGTGCGCGGTCACGAACGTGTTCCTCGGGATCTCGTGGCAGAGAGCCTGGGTCGAGCGATCCAGCGGGGTGAGCATGGGTTCGAGGCTCTGCGTGTCGCGCAGGGGCCATCCGAAGTTCGGCCCGATGACGTGGCGAGGGTTCCCGAGGACGACGATCGCGGCGATCGTGACTCCAAAGGGCACAAGACTCATGGATCGCGCGAGGACCCCGGCAGGGAGGGCGCGGGCGGCGTATTCGCAAAGATCGTCGAGCAACGCGATTCCGCAGAGCGCGCCGGTGACGGCCGTGAGCAACGGGTAGCGAAGTCCATCCCAGTAGCCAAGCGTCAGGGCGGTGACCGCGGTGAACCCCAAGGCACAGAATGCCAG
Source organism: Candidatus Binatia bacterium (assembly GCA_029243485.1). NCBI lineage: Bacteria > Candidatus Binatota > Binatia (SeqCode) > Binatia bacterium. The sequence continues at coordinate 7,669 of JAQWRY010000015.1, forward strand.
GAACCGCCGCTCGACCTGGTACTTTCTCCCGCCCCATAAGCACCAGAGAATGCCGGGTGCCCCGAGCCAGCCGATCCAAGAGAACCGATCGGTCGAGAACAGCTGTCGGTACATCCCGAACAGGAGTGTGCCCACGCGCTTGGCGACGTCTGCGGGCCGATCGAGCACCAGTTCGAGCAAGCCGGCGGCCGGTTCGAGCGAGAAGCCCTCTGCCGCGCGAGAGTCGAGGTAGCGCCCCAGGAGCGCGTAGCCCGAGTAGGGGGTGTAACCCGTCCACGCGAGCGTGACCTCACGGATGACGACGAAGCCGAACACGAAGGTCGCGAGATAGGCCCACGCGGGCACGTTTCGAAGCGTGGGTCGCGGTCGAGCGCTGATCATCATGGCGACGAACGCGGCCACCGCCATCCCGGCAAGGTTCGGTCGGGTGAGCCAGGCGATCAGCGTGAGGGCGGCACAGAATGCGGCTCCACCGATCGATTGCGATGCGAATCGCAGGCTCCACGCGACGAGCGCCACGCACGCCACGGCGGTGGTCTCGGTCATCGGGACCCGACTCAACTGGACCCACGCCGGGAAGACGCCGACCCAGAGCGCGGCGGCCGCGGCCGCAGGGAGCCGCATCACGCGTGACGCTCCCAACGCGAGCAGTCCGACGGCGAAGGCGGACCACACGGCATGCAGGTGGATGATGGTGAGCACGCTGCTGCCAAGCCAGAACGCGATTCCGAACATGAACGGGACGAGTGGGGCCCGAACGGAGAACGCGGGCATCACCTGACCCGCCTCCGGGATTTTGTACCACTGCACGGGGTCGACGAAGCCAGTTCCCTGCGCCCACGAGTTGCCGATAAGCAGGTACTCCGTGGCGTCCGGCCACAGAAGCAGGAGTCGCTGCGCCGGAGAGTGCAGCAGAGTCTCCGCAAGGAAGACTGCAACGACCAGACCCCAGAGCGCGATTGGCGAGGGGGTGGTCTCCGAGTGGTCGGGCCGAGTCACGAGCGTAGTGTCCTCAAGAATGCGGCCCGGTGCAAAGGCGTGTCGGCCCTCGCTCGCTCTTGGCGGTCGACCCGCTTTGGACAGGCTTCGGGGCGGCCCTGCACGAGCCGCGTCCTTCCCTTTCCCGGACGAACGGGCGCGTCCGCTTTCTGCCCGAAGTAGGCGGGTCGCCGCAGTGCGAGAAAGTCGCGCCGCACGTGCGCGTTGTTGAAGTTGCGCGGTACTTTGATGTCTGAGTTCCCGCTCCTGAAGAAAATCCCCCACCGGTTGCGCTCGGGTGACGTCACGGCCGGAATCCTGGAGGCAGTCTACTCGGCGTAGACGATCGCACTGCTTCTTCGACGCGAGCTGTTCTCGCGTCTCTTCCTGTCCGAGCTCGGCTGCCACGGCATCGTTGTCCGTGTACCAGGCTACCAGCGCGGCCTGAAGATCGCGCGTAATCTCCGGATGTTGCGAAGCGGCATACCGCCGCTGGCCAGGGTCTTCGTCGAGTCGGTAGAGCTCGTCCGCGGTGCGGGTCTCGAAGACGCGGGACGGCGCCGAACATTCCGTCGACGTACGCCTCCTGTTTGGGCAGTGAGACTCGCCCGACGGAGTTCACTTTCGGCCGTGGCCTGGTCGGATTTTCTGCTGGTGTCGGCCGTCGAGCCGGCGTGCGCTGAGCCCGGAGCCGGCCTTCGCTTTGCGTCCGAAATCCGAGATCCAAGATCGGCTTCGTTGTGAGCGCGCGGTTCGGCAGTGTCGCAGTGCGATTCGGAAGGCGAGCCAGAGATTCCTGTCGAACCGTACGACGCTCGGGCTGATCCCTACGAGAGGAACAACGTCGCCGCTGATCCGGCGCACCCGGAACTCATCAAGCAACTGAAGGTGAGGCTGAGAGAGCTCTCCGCCTCCTAAGGCGACCTGCTCAGTTGGACCCGAGGCCGATGCGGAGGCTGACGAGCCGCCGCACGAACTTGATGAACTCGGGTATGTGCCGCATCTTCGAACTTCCCGTGCTGCGCGGCGTGTACCCCGCCGGTACCTCGGCAATGGTCACTCCGGCGTGCGCGAGTCGTGCGGAGAGCTCCAACACGAACTCGAAGCCGCTGCTCTCGAGCTGACCCAGCGGGAGGGCGCGTCGCTCGAAGGCGCGAATGCCGGTGTAGAGATCCGTCAGCCGCTGGCGAAAGAGGAGGTTGAACAGACCCGTGACGAGGCCATTTCCGAGTGAGCGGTACTTCTGCATGGCCGGGGGGGATTCACCGCGAGCCAGAAACCGTGACCCGATGACCGCATCGGCTTCGCGGAGCTTCTCGAGCATCGCCGGGATGTCCTCGGGCCAGTACTCGAGGTCGGCGTCGATCACGATCACATGATCGCCGCTGCCATGGCGCATTCCATCGAGCAGCGATCGGCCGTAGCCCAGATTCTCGTCGTGCAAGACGAGGTCGGTGACGCCGCCTTCGACCAGAAGTTCGATCGTACGGTCGGTCGATGCGTTGTCGACGAAGATCATCCGGGCGCCCGGGCACGCCTCGCGCAGGCGGTGCAGAAGTTCCGGGATGGTCTCTTCTTCGTTGTAGATCGGGACGACGATGTCGGTGTTGTTCAGCAATTTGTTGCGTGCCCCTTGCACCTCCTCTAGCTTCGGCGAGTGCCCGAAATCTTCGGTCTGATCCCCGCCGCCGGGAAGGGTGTTCGCGCCTATCCCTACACACAGGAGCTGCCAAAGTCACTCCTCGAAGTCGATGGGAAGCCGCTGCTTCAAGGCAACGTCGAGCTCATGCGAGACGAGTTGGGCCTGCGGCGGATCGTGGTGGTCGTCGGACATCTCGGCGACCGCATCCGCGAGTTTCTGGGCGACGGATCGCGATTCGACGTCGAGGTTACCTACGTCGTGAACGACCGGCTCGACCTCGAGCTCCCGTACTCGATCTACCTTGGTTCGAAGCAGTTCGAGGGACCGTGCTGCATCGTGCTGGCCGACGAGTGCTACGTCGGCACGAATCATCGTGACCTTCTCCGTACGCCGACCGACGATCTCCTCACCTGCGCGATCATAGAGGCCGAATACCCGCGTGCGGTTCGCAACAACTACACCGTGGAACTGAACGGCAGTCACGTCGTTGGTCTTCACGAGAAGCCGCAGGTCGTCACGAGTCTGCTGATGGGCACCGGAACCTATGTCGTCCAGCCCGAGGCGAAGCGGCGTCTCGCCGAGACCTTTGCAAAGGGCCGGAAGGGGCCCGGGGACTGGACCGGATGGATCGACCAACTCGCGCGCAGCGGCGCACCCGTCGGCGCGTTTAAGCTCGATGGTCACTACGTGAACGTGAACAATCGCAACGAGCTGAACCACGCCAACCACCTGCTTCGGGAGCGCGAGTTCGCGAGCCGGACCACGAGCGTGGTGTACGTCTCCGATCAGACGGAGGTCTCCGCGGAGGCGGCGATTCTCCCGTTTGCGGAACGCCCGGAGGTCTCTGAGGTCGTCGTCGTTACCCGACAGGAGAGCCCGTCCCTCGAGGCTTCGTGCCAGCATGAGAAGATCCGGATTCTCGTCCACGACGATCCCTCGGCCCAAGTGGGTGATCTTCTGCGAGCCGGTCTCGACGCCGCGGTCGGCGACATGCTGATTACGACATTGTCCGACGACACGTTCGCCCCCCGCGACATCGCGAAGCTTCTGACCTTCCTACGTGACGCGGATCTCGTCGTCGGCACGCGAACGACGCGACAGATGATCGAGCAAGGCTCGAACATGAGAGGCGCGGTCCGGATTGCGCACCTTTTGCTGGCCAAGCTGCTGGAGGTGTTCTGGTGGCGCTTCGATTCCCGGTTCACCGACATCTGCTGCGTTTACCGTGGGGTGTGGCGTAATACCTATGTCCTCATTCGGGACCAGCTCGAGAGCCACGGGGTGGAGATCTTCCCCGAGATAGTGATCGAGGTGCTGCGGGCGAGAAGGCGTGTCGTCGAGATTCCGGTGAACTACTACAATCGCGATCTAGTCTATTCGCACGTTCACTCACGCTATCAGAATGTTGGAACATTCCTTCGAATCCTCAAGATGATGGTGCACAAGCGCGCGGAAGAGCTTCGGCTCTCCCGGCCCAGCTAGCCTCGGAGCTTTCCGTGACCGAAACCGTTCAATCCAGCACGCCTCCCGGCGACGAGGCCGACGAGTATCGTCGGCTGGAGCGCGAGTGGCAGAACACCGTCGGGAAGGATCTGCTCGACATTCCATGGCAGCAGCCAGGTGCGAAGCATGTCTTCGAGCGGCAGTTTCAGCGCATCGCGGAATGCCTCGACCTCGAGTCCCCCGGCACGATCCTCGAGATCGGCTGCGGCAAGGGGCACCTTCTCGAGTGGCTGCAGAAGTCGGCGGCGAGGCACGGGCCCAGGCTGGTCGGCATCGACGTCTCGGAGGCGATTGCGGGTGCGGCCGAGCGCGGACTTCTCGGTTTCCGCGCCGACGGTGAGTTCCTGCCGCTGGCCAACGAGAGTGTACGGACGATCGTCTACGACGGCGCGCTTCACCATCTGATCGACTACGAAGCCGGCCTGCGGGACGCGTACCGCACGTTGGCGCCGGGCGGATCGTTCGTCCTCTTCGAACCGGTTTCCTCGCCGTTCAGCCGGTTGGTTCATCGCGTCGTCGACCCGATCGTCTTCAAGAAGGTCGTCTACGAGTCGCCCATCGATCAGCACTACAAGGATCACTTCGAGGAGGATCGTGTTCTGGCGACGCTGAAGGAACTCGACATGGGGCTCTCCTTCAAGCGCACGGACTTTCTCGCCTATCCGCTGACTGGTTGCTACGCCGCCTCCGCCTTCGGCCGGTCGCCGCGCTTGATGCGGTTCCTTCTCGGAGTGGAAGGCGTCGTCGAGAAGGTGCCGCCGCTGCGGTGGTTGGCGGAAGTCGTGAGTTGGCGATTTCTGATCATCGCCACGAAGAAGTAGCGGGCGCTAGGCTACGTCGACTCGCTCTCGACGCATGTTCGTCTAGCGCCGCGGACTTGGTCCCGTTGACCGTCTCGCCTGTGATGTGTCAAGTAGCGTGAGACACCTTCGATCTGTTGCTGCGTAGCTTCTCTCGAAGCGCTTCGTACGGCGTTCCGCCGCGAAACGCGCCGTGCGGACGGTGGTCGTTGTAGAAGTTCTCCCACTCCTCGAGTTTGG
>JAQWRY010000016.1 GCA_029243485.1 Candidatus Binatia bacterium
TGACGCGCCGCGAACAGATCAAGAACAAGACAATGGCTCGTCGTAAGCGACAGAATCTACGCGCCGCGTAGGCGGGCAAACGCGCCGGAAGTGTCCCTTATAAATCAGGCCCACTGATCCAAACGTCTTTGACGACGTACACTGCGGGAGCATCGCACCGAGGGGGCGGAATCAAACTCTTCTTGACGAGCGCCTGAGATCGTGACAGCCAAACAGGTGGTAAACGCAAAGGCCTTATTGAATTAGTGCGCTCGCGACGGGTCACCGGAGCAATTCGTGCGTAAATCCTTCAGCTTCCTCACTCTGTTTTCGACGCTCTTGTGGATTGATGCCACGTCTGCGCTCGCCTTCCGGGCAGAGCCGCCCCCGCCTTACGTGGCTTACCAGCTCAAGAGCCGCGCGGGCTTCTTCCCTGTACCCGGCGTCCACGTGGCGAGTCCTCGAGACGCACGATACTTCGATTTCAAGAAGGTCGAAAGCATCCTGATGCCGGCCGCGGCTCCAGGCGAGGAAGACGCACCTGCGTTGCCCCTGCTTTCCTACAAGCTCAAGGAGGGCAAGCAATGCTCGGACGACGGAGCGTTCTGCGCCTCCAAGCGGGGCTGTTCGAACGAAGCCGTCTGCGCCAAACGGCCTCGCTACGCTCCCGAAACGCTGGAGGTCACCGATGCAAATGCCGCCTTCGTCGCCCTGACCATCAAGCCCGACCACGTCCTCGTTCCGGCTGACGTCGCGACCGATGGGCAGGCATCTCGTCCCGATGCCGGTGCGCTCTCGATGGATGCGTATACCTGCTACCGCGCCAAGGCAGCCGGCCTGCCGCGTCGCAGCACGATCGAACTCGCGGATTCGTTCGAAGTGACGTCGCGGCTGTTCGAGCTGAAGCGTTTCTCACACCTCTGCTTGCCGTCCTCGATCCGTGGCTCGACCGTGCACCGGGGGAAGAGCGCATTGTCGTGCTATGTTGCCAAGCCCGCCAAGGGAGAAGCGATCCACGAACGAATCGAAGCTCTCTCGGTGTTTGCGGATTACCAGGGTTTCGAGGCCGCGACCAGGAAAGAGCGCCGCGTATGCCTCCCCGCGACGATCGGCCCCGAGGTAACGCCGTGGACAGTCGACATCCAGGTCGATGGTGAGCTTTCGGACTGGCCATCGGCCGCGGCGTTTCCCACCGACCAGGGCACCAACTCCATCGGCTGGGACGACGAGAATATCTATGTGTCGGTATCTCACCCGGCGCTCGCCGGCGCGGCCGACGGCATCTCGGTCGTCGTCTACCTCGGCGATGGCAAGAACGGACTGTTGCAGACACCCGTCATCGGGTCTTACGCCGCGCATCTTCCTCGACCGATGTCGCTCGCCCTCCGCTTCGAGCCCGCCGGCGCCGGCCTCGTCGTGGAGACATCCGGCCGGGGCGGGTGGTCCAACTCTCGGACACAGGGCGCCTCGGCAGCATGGGACTCCTCGGACGGGGGTGTCGAACTTTCAATCCCCCGCAGCCTCCTTTCCGAGGCTCCGAATCTTTACGCGCACGTGAGCCTCTTCGACGACCGGCCGGCATCCGAACGAAACTTCGGTGGGACACCACGAGGCTCGGAGGCCGCGACGGAACTGGGCGAGAACCGCTTCGTCTCTCAAGTCATCGGATTCACGCTCGCCGACGACGTACCCCCGATCTCGAACGGTAAAAACTTCGGGTTCGAGACCGCTCCCCCGTGGGTCCCCTTCCCGCAGCCCGCCCCGGCAAGCAACTCGCTGCGCATCGCGACCTTCAACGTCGGGCACCTGGAGATCCCGGTCACCGACGCAGGGCTCATAGCTTACATCGAAGGTGTTGTTCTTGCTAATTGCGCACTTTTTACAGGACCTTTCAATACATACTGCGCAGGGTTAGCAAATCTTGTTGTCTGGCCTATCCTCTACGATAGGGACGATGAGTTCGAGGAAGCCTTCGGGTGGGAGTCCAACGAAGTTCGAGCGAGGGCGATCGCAAAGCAACTTTTGGGCGCCGACCTCGACGTCCTCGTCTTGAACGAGGTCTTCGATGAGAGTGCGGCCGAACAATACGTCAAGTGGCTCAAGGGAAAGTTCCCCTACCGCATCGAGCGCATCCAGCCGAGCTTCGCGCCAAATCCGCTCGACTTCTATGAAGGGATGTCTGACGGGCATTTCGGCGCGTATCGAGCGCAGAACAGCGGGTTGATGCTCTTCTCCCGGTATCCCTTGCGGAGCCTGCAGGGGCCGGGCGCCTTCGTCCCCAACGATACCGAGTACGTCGTGGCGGATCCGGGCGGTACCCAGACACTCTCCGGAGGCCCCAACGGCAAGCTCGCATTCCGGACCTTTGGGAATTGTCGCAAGTCGGACTGCATGGCTGGCAAAGGCGTCGGCCTCGTGCAGATCGAGAAGGCAGACCGGCCGGCGACAATCGTGTTCACGCATATGCAGGCCTCCTATTCGGCCGACAGCCCCCACGACGCCAGTCGGTCCTACAGCATTCGCAGATCTCAAATCGAGGATGTTATGCGAGATCTGATCAAAGTCGTGGATGCACCCGACCCGAATCAGGAGCCCGAAATCTATGCGCTCGGCGACATGAACGTCATCGGCCGGCACCTCGACGGACCACCGCCCGAAGTGAAGGACGCGAACCCCACCGCCCTGAACGCGCACTATGACACCGGCCGGCAGGAGTGGCTCCACCACTTCTGCGGCGATGGGACCGGCGGAGTTGGCGAGCCTTTCTCGTGCGACAACAATGGCTCCCGCGACAGTGCGTTCGATGTAGTTCTTATAGGCGAAACTGGTTTCAACTGCGGGGGCGGCACTGCAGATTCCTGCGACATCCTGAATCTCGTGGATTCCTGGGCATACGATTCTTCGCCGGCCGACCTGGGGCCAACCTTCCCGGCACCGCGCATGGCAGTCGACACGTTCGACCCCGCTTACTGCATCAAGGGTTACGACGGGTGGGCCGAGGACGGCGACGTCCCCAAGGACGACAAGCTCAAATCGCCTCGCTGTTACGGAGAACGACTTGACTTTCTCCTGCACAACAAGCCCGGCGACGAGGGCGAAGAGACCAGCCTCTGCGCGCAGCACATGACCCTCGCTCACAAGTGGTCCACGTTTGGCACAAGGTACACCTCCGACCACCTGCCCGTGCGGGGGGACTTCAACCGTTGGTGGGAGCACTGCCGCCCGGTGGAAGCGGCCGAAGTGACCATCTCCAATGAATCAGCCTCCCCCGACTACTTGCCGCCCGGACAGCCGATCATCATGTGGCCCGGGTCCATGCAGTGGTACAAGATCACAGAAGCTGGCGCGTACTCGCTCGCCGTTGACGGCCCGACCGCGGTCGACTTTGACGTGTATCGCGAGGACGATCTCAGCCGCCCGATCTCTTCGTATCACGGCATGGAGAGCGAATGGGGCACCCGCTATAGCCTGCCGGATCCGCCGTATTTCGTGCGCGTGTTCGCGGTCGACGCTCAGGGGAAACCGGATCGCGCCGCGACCGGCGAATACGGGATCACCATCCACCGGCACATGTGCACCTCTGCGGAGGATGCCTGCACCGTGGTGGCCGGCGGCCACCACGACGCGCTCTGGCCAGATTTCCGTTTTACTTCGTGGGATCCTGCCGATCCGAACTCCTGTCTGAACCAACCCGCGCCATGCTCGGAGCCCGATGCTCTTTGGTTCCTGATCACCTCGTACCGTGACGATGCCGACCTGGTACCGGAAATCCGGTTCCGAACCACGAACGAGTGCCTCCTCGGCGTTCAGGACGGCGAAGGCATGAAGATCGAGGTGCTCGAGCACCTGAACGGTCAACCCGGCGCCATACTCGAGAGGCCCACCGACACGCGCAGCGATTGCCCCAACCAGCCACCGCTTGACGACTGCAACATTGAGGGTTTCGAGCAATCGACTTCCGGATGCGGCGACGACGAGTCCCCGAACTACAACATCGATTCGGCGGGCAACTTCCTGATGACTTGCGGCATGGAAACCCAGGACACGCGGCTCGACGAGGCGGTTCGGCGCGACCAATCCCACACAGGTACGCAGTTTTTTGCCCGCGTCTTGCGCCCTGCCCCCTGGGTGGGAACGCAAACTCCCTTCGCAAAACAATGCAAGCCGTGCAGCGGAACCCTCCTCTGCAGCAACGAGCAGAACCCGGGCGGGGCGCCAAAAGAGACTCGGGAAATGCGTTTCTCGTTCGGCACCGACATGACGTTCTGGTTCCCGCGCCAACTCAGGCTCGTCGACAAGGAGGACGGTTGGCCAGAAGGGCATGACGAGATTCAAGTCCGCGTCCGAGCAGACGCAGTACCAGCGCCCAACTCGTACGATTGCAAAGGCACTGACTATCGGTTCTTCGGGACGGTAGAGGACGAAGGAACAAAGCTTTGGCCGGGCGCCTCGAACTACCGCAAGGCATGGGGATACTTGACTACTCTCGCGGTAGAATTCGCCGAGGATGCGGAACCCAACGACTACTGCGAAAAATATCCCGAATACATCCACGCCGCGGGCGACAAAGAACACCCATCGGATTGCCACAGCCTGTTCGACCACCGGGGCGCCCTCTGCACACTCGATCAATGGACCCGACCTACGGTGCACAAGATGGGGTACAAGGACCCGGGCGACTCCGATCACTATCACTACGAGCTCGTACACTGCGTCGCGCACGAAATGCCCAACTCGGCAACGTGCAGCGAGAGCGACCTGGACGGGTGTTTCACTGTATGTGCCAGCATGGGCCCGAAGGGAGAGTCCTGAGCGACCGCGCTCCGCGTTCCCGCGAGGGGCCGCCAGCGCACCCAAGGGCTGAGGAGGGCGTCTCCCTTGACTAAGAAGACAGAAATGACGACTGGCGCGCGACCTTAAGACCAGAGGCTTTGGTCTGGACGGCAGCCTACATCAAGGACCTTTTTGGCTCAGGCCACCTCTAGCCATCAACTCCCAAACCTTCCGCAGGGAGCTCCCCCCGCCCTACCCGCCCGCGGTGAAGCCGCCGGGCGGGCCAGGTCCTAGAGCCACACCTCCAGATTATTCTCGCGACCAATTCCCCGCGTCAGCCGAAAGTCCAGGACTTCGGCCATCTCGCAACGCTCAAGCAGCTCCAGGACATCAGCCCGCGCGCCCTCGGAAAGCCCGGCGACCTCATCCTGGACCCGCTTCAGCAGGTAGTAGCGATAGGGCTGGGCCAGGGCGTTGACGGTCGTGCCTTCCACGGTGAACGGGGCCAGACCGACACCACGCATCACTTCCGTGCCTGCAGCAAGCGAATCCTGCTGAGCCAACCAGTCGTTGATGCTCTGGGCTGCGGCCTTGGTCTCGGGGACGAAGTCGATCGCCAGCTGCCGTAGGATCTCCACGACGGAGTCCGGAATCCCGTCATCCGCCAGGCACCCCCCCTCCTCTGCTTCGCCGAATTCCCCGCGGTCGTCTTCCAGGCGGTTCATTCGTTCCACCCAGCGATAGAGGTGCGGCGCGCGCGCCTGCATCAACGCAAGCGGTTTCGGATCCCTGCCGAGGTGAGCAAACAGCGGCGCGATCATGCCGAAGTCCCCGATGCACGGCTTTCCTCCCAACAGGTAGGGATGATCTGCGAAGTGCGCGTCCATCTTGTCGAGCAGGCCCTCATAGAGAGACTCCACTACCGCGTACGTCTCGGGCACCACCCCGAACGCGATACCGGCCTCCCGCATCCGCTGCATGAACACGTCGGCCTTGGCCCGCACGTCGGTGGAGATCAGCATCTGGAAATGGATGCGCAGGAACTCGAGGTTCATCTCATCGAAGTTCCACCGATAATGCATGGCGGGCCGCAGCAGGCCCTCTGCACCGACGACATCGAAGAGCAGGCTGAGAACCCTCTGCCGCGGGCTCCGCGGCGCAAAAGGGTGACCACCGGCCGCCTCGAAGTGATCGAGGATGGCGGCACCATCGCGAATCACGGTGCCGTCGACGAGCTCCAAGGTCGGCATGCTCTGTCGCCCCCCGGCTTTCGGCAGCACGCGCTCCTTGAAGTGCTGCGTATTCGGCACGAGCTCCCGGTAGGCGATTCCTGCCTTGACGAGATAACTGCGAACCCGGCCCGTGTAGAGGGAGTGCGGGGCGCCGTAAAGAGTGACTGGCTCCATGCTTCTATCCTTGCAAGAGATCGGCTTGCTGCCGCAAGGGCGCAGGCTCGGATTTCCGGCTTCCCGGTTCGTTGGACACTCAGGCCCCGTGTTCGCGGTCGCCGCCTCGATCGCGCTCGCGCACCGCCACCGCCGCGTGCAGACGGCACCGGACCCTTGTTCGGGTTCAGCTGAAGTTGGACCGAATCGGGGTTTGAAATAAGAGACACTCCCGGCCCAAAGGGAAGGAGAATCCAATGGGTAAGGGAGAGAGTGCAGAGAAGGTCGTCCGCGACATTCAGCGCAAGACGCGACGTCGTTTTTCGGCGGAAGAGAAGATCCGCATC